>JASLJP010000319.1 GCA_030152425.1 Aquirhabdus sp. | reverse complement strand
AATATTGGCTAGGTTGTTGGGGTCATTGGGCGTGCTACTGTCTAGAGACAGACAGATAGGTAAGGCTTGCTCAAACTGACCCACTTGCATCAGGGCGGCGCTCAGTAACGCTAACGCGCTATTCTTGAGTGCCATATCGCCGCGTGCTTGCTGTATACACAGCTGGGTTAAACGCCCCACCTCTGACCATTGACCTGCCGCATAGGCTTGTTTGGCCTGTACCAGCGACAGTGTCGCAGCCATCGAGGAGCTCACGCCCATGCCGAGGGGAGAAGTCACTTTAGGGGGAGGGGATCCTGCGCTCATGGCTGATTAGTCTGCGTCCGTGTCGTGCTATTGCGTGATGAGACAATTCTACCTGATCCATCTACGGTGTGCTTAAAAGGGCGTATCGATTTGGCGCAACAAAAAAGCCCTTAAGTGGATAGACTTAAGAGCTTTGCTGTCTACCGCGTGCGGTAGTAAATATGGTGGCTATGGCGAGACTCGAACTTGCGACCCCAGCATTATGAGTGCTGTGCTCTAACCAACTGAGCTACATAGCCAGATTCTTAAAAACACGATGTGTTTTCGAGGACGGCATTATGCCGAGCGCACCCTAGTACGTCAAGTCGAAATGACCAAAACATCGGCAGTCTATGCAATATCTTGTTTTTTTGAACATAAAAAAACCGCCTCATAGAGGCGGTAGATTTTTGCGGGTGCAGATTATGCAGTCAGCGCTTGTTTGGCATGCAGCGCAGCAATCAGCTGGGCTTTGCGTTCACGCAATACTTGAGGCAAGTGCTCACCGATATTGCTAAACAGGTCTTCGTGGCTTTCCAGCTCAGCAACCCATTGATCGTGATCCTGTGCAGAAACCAGATCAAACTCTGCACGTGAGAAGTCGGTGCCCGTCCAGTTCAGGTCTTCGTAAGCAGGTACAAAGCCAATTGGAGTTTCTTTGGCTTGGATACGGCCTTCGCAGCGATCAATGATCCACTCGAGTACACGGGTGTTTTGACCAAAGCCAGGCCAGACGAAGTCGCCATTGGCATCACGACGGAACCAGTTGACGTTAAAGATCTTCGGCATTTTCGCGCCGCTGATCGCCGTGGCCGCTTGCAGTTTCTCACCAACATTGAGCCAATGTTGGAAGTAGTCGCCCATGTTGTAACCACAGAAGGGCAGCATGGCGAACGGGTCGCGGCGCACGATCCCTTGTTTACCAACCGCCGCCGCAGTGGTTTCAGAACCCATGGTCGCTGCTTTATACACGCCATCGACCCAGTCAAATGCTTCAGTCACCAGTGGCACGGTATCGGCACGACGACCGCCGAAGATGAATGCAGAGATTGGTACACCGACTGGGTTTTCCCAGTCCGCGTCAATCGACGGACATTGGCTGGCCGCTACGGTGAAGCGTGAGTTTGGATGAGCGGCAGGTGTACCTTTTTCTGGTGTCCATGCTTCGCCTTTCCAGTCGGTCAGACCTTCTGGTGCAACTTTACTCAGGCCTTCCCACCAGACGTCACCGTCTGCAGTCATCGCGACGTTGGTATAGATCGTATTTTTATACAGTGTCGCCAAGCAGTTTGGATTGGTTTTTTCGCTGGTGCCAGGTGCTACACCAAAGAAGCCGGCTTCTGGGTTGATCGCGTAGAGGCGGCCATCAGCACCGGGTTTCAGCCATGCAATGTCGTCACCGACGGTTTCTACTTTCCAGCCTTCAAAACCAGCCGGTGGAATCAGCATGGCGAAGTTGGTTTTACCACAGGCAGATGGGAATGCAGCTGCGACAAAGTGTTTTTCACCGCGCGGATTGGTCAGGCCGAGGATGAGCATGTGCTCAGCCAGCCAGCCCTGATCACGGCCCATGGCCGATGCGATACGCAGTGCCAAGCATTTTTTGCCGAGCAGTGCGTTGCCACCGTATCCTGAGCCGTATGACCAGATTTCACGGGTTTCTGGGTAATGAACAATATATTTGGTTTCGTTGCATGGCCATTTGACATCGGCTTGACCATCCACCAAAGGTGCGCCAACCGAGTGTACGCAAGGTACAAACTCGCCATCTGTGCCCAGCACGTCGTATACGGCTTTGCCCATACGCGCCATGATGCGCATATTTACGACGACATAAGGGGAGTCGGACAGTTCGATACCGATATGCGCGATATGGCTACCGAGTGGACCCATGGAGAACGGGATAACGTACATCGTACGGCCACGCATACAGCCCTCAAACAGACCGTTCAAGGTGGCGCGCATTTCGCTTGGAGGTGCCCAGTTGTTGGTTGAGCCTGCGTCTTCTTCTTTTTCGGAGCAGATAAAGGTGCGGTCTTCAACACGTGCCACGTCGGATGGGCTGGACAGTGCGAGGTAAGAACCCGGACGTTTAGCGTCGTTGAGCTTTTTCATGGTGCCATTCTTGACCATCAGGTCAAGCAAGCGTTGATTCTCTTCATCGCTGCCATCAACCCATTCGATACGATCAGGCTGAGTTAAAGCGGCTATCTGCTCCACCCAAGCGATTAATTTAGGGTGGCGGACGAATGATGGAATGTTAGCTGTCACTTGGGTCATGGTGAGGCCTTTCGTAAAAATACGAGCAAAGACAGACCCGGATCACGGGCGCTGCCGTTAAAAAATGAGTGCATATTAAAGCACAAAAGCGCTGCATTTAGAAGTCTGTATAACAGGCATAAATTTTCGTGATAGTAGTAGACGAAGACGTCGGCTCTACACTTCACGTGGTCGTGATTATGCCTTCCTTGTAAGATGTACGCGTCTCGGCTTTCGATATTAGCAAATAAAAATCGCACAAAGATGTGCGATTTTGTAGTTCTAAGCCAGTCGTCTTTGACGACTGGCGACCAGCTGTCAAGCCGCCGCAGCATCCGGTGGGGTCATGCCCATACGCGCTCGAAAATCATCGAGTAGGGCGTGGGTGTCGTGTTGCCATGGATGAAAGTTGGGGCGCATATAATCCCAAGTATCGGGGATGATTTGGGTAAAAAAGCCTTTCCGCCCCCATGCCAGTGTTAAGCCCTTGCGCCATGAGCGTAAGTTAAACAGTTGACCGTCACGCGTCATCAGCGTAGCCCAGAACCCAAATTTTGCCGCAACGATGAACGCAACAGCCAATGCCATAATCACGACGCGATTCAGGTAGGCGTATACGCCATTGCCATATAACGCCTGATAGACATCGAAGGCGACAGCTTTATGCTCGTTTTCTTCAATCGAATGCCATAGCCACAGATGCTTCATGGTCTCGTCTTGCATCAGCGCTTGAATGTCCTCTCGGCGCATGAGCTGAGCAGCGATGGTGCCGGTGAAATGTTCAAGTGCGCAGGTGATGGCCAGTTTTTGCTGTTTGCCGTTACGAAACACGTATTTAGAGGCTTTATCCAGCAAGTTAAAGGTAAAGCGTTCCAGAGACTCGGGATTGAGACCATGCAATTGGGCGCTTATATTAAAGTTATGGTGTTCCTTGGCATGCATGGCTTCTTGGCCGATAAATGCACTGATGTCTTTCTGCAACTGTGGGTTATCGCTGATCATGTCGCGAACTGCGCGGACACTGTCGACAAAATAGCGCTCCCCATCGGGGAACATCACTGAGAGTGCCGTCAATAGATGTGTGCTGGCAGGGTCTCCGCCGACCCAGTACTTCATGACATCCTTGAACACAAAGTCCATACGTCGTACGGGAAAGGATGATTTAAGCGCAGCCGCTGAGGTGGTATTGGTCTGCAGCGCGGGTTTGATCTGCGGTTTCGTGGCAACAGTTGCGTTCATGACACTCTCCTCATATAAGCGCCAAAACGGTCATTCTTCCGTTTTACACGCTCATCGGTATAGGCAAACCATACGGGATGATGCCAAAGGCAACAGCGTATGGCAGCAATAGACAATTGCTGTTGTCTTTAATATTAGCAGCCCCTATTTGAAAGGAAAGTCGCGAACTGGCACTATATGCCAGTAGATGGTGCTTTTTTCTATGCATTTGTTTATATTGCTAATTAATACATGTTCTTAAGAGAATTTTTTGGCATGAAAAAGTCAAAAAAATATTATGATTAAAAGTTATCATTACGCCATGTGGCTGCATATCGTTAGAAAGCAGTTGACCAAGATT
>JASLJP010000230.1 GCA_030152425.1 Aquirhabdus sp. | reverse complement strand
TGTTGCGCATCGGCACCAGCCACCATATCGGGCTGCATCACTTGCCAGTGGCGCTCAAGGCCTTTGTCCAGTCTCACCCTGAAGTGCAGCTCGACGTCCACTTTGTCGACTCCGAGCAGGCGCATCAAGCCGTACTGACCGGCGAACTGGAACTGGCATTTCTCACCCTGCCACCCGTGCCGGATGACCGGCTTGCCTATCTGGAAATCTGGGCAGACCCATTGGTATTTGTCGTGGCGCCGTTCCACCCACTGGCCAGCAAGCCGCAAGTGACACTGGCCGACCTCGCGCTCTACTCGGCCATCCTGCCCGCCGCCCATACCTATACCAGCCAGATCACGCTAGAGGCATTTCACAATGTCGGGCTGACGCTAAAAACCAGCATGAGCACCAATCCACTGGATGCCATCCGCATGCTGGTGTCTATCGGATTGGGCTGGTCGGTGCTGCCCAAAACGTTGGTCGATGCCGATCTGCAGGTACTGGATATCCACCATGTCAAACTACACCGTACCCTGGGACTGGTCTGGCATCCCAAACGCATTTTATCCAAAGCCGCCAGTACACTGAAAGAACGCTATTTTTAGTTGTGTGCGCCATGATTTGTGTATGGAAAATTTACATAAGCTGACTGTTTATCCGCGCCATGAGCTTTTAGACTAGCGAGCGTTTGGCGGGATTTTGCCCGTCAGAGCTACGACATCAAACCGTGACGCCGTATGCAGTATCGCCAACCAGTGCGATGACAAACATTGACCGTGCACCAGCGCTTTTTGTGCTTAAAGTTTATTATTTTTCTATTTTTTATATCAAATGAGTCGAGTGGCAATGCCAGCATTTCAAACGTCTAATCCGCTCCCAAATTCTACTGTACGCGCCAAGCTGTCCGCAGCCATCGCCCTGTGCACCTGCCTCTCTGCGACGGTGCCCGCCCATGCCGATGACAGCGACTTTCAAGCCGCGCAGCAAGCCGCCAAATCCAGCGACTCTGGCGCACTCGAGCTCTACAAGCAGCGGATGCAGGGCAACTTGCTCGCCCCCTACCCCGAATACTGGCAGCTCAATATCGACCTCGGCCTGCAGACTCCAGATGCGATCAAGAGTTTTTTGGATCGCTACCCCGATTCGGCCATCGGTGAAAAACTGCTGGGCGACTATATCGAAGCCAAAGCGCGTACCGGTGACTATACCTCGGTGAAAAATCTGGTCGGACGACTCAGCACCCCAGATGCCGATGAGAGCTGCGCCATTGCCCAAGTCAATGCCGCCAATGGTGATGTACTGGCGCTGTCTGCGCTACGGTCGGATGTCTGGCTCAAAACCGTCAAAGTCTCGTCGCTATGCAGTGGCGTTGCTGACCAACTGCTCAACAGCCCCCTGATGACCGACGAAGACCGCCTGCAGCGCTTGCGTACCTTGCTACGCGCCGATCAGGTGGGTCGCGCCCTGCCCGTTGCCAGTCGCCTCAGCCTGTCGCTGGATGCCAACAAGCTGTCCAGCATCTCCGGCAACCCATCGCTCTACCTGCTCGATGCACCCGTGGTGACCATGCAGGATCAGCTCTACTACATCTATGCCATCGCACGGCTGACCGACAGCAATCTCGAAGCCGCCAACGACCAGCTGAGCCGCGATCAAAGCAAACTGCCCGCCGCCACCCTCAAATACAGCTATCGCGCCATGGCGATGTATAGCGCCAACACCATCCTGAAAAATGGCTATGACCAACGCAGCGTGACCTGGTTTGACCGCAGTGTGGGCGTCCCGTTTAGCGATGAAGAGGCCGACGGCTTTGCCCGTATGGCGATCCGTTTTGGCCAATGGAACAGCGTACTGCGTGCGCTCGACAATATGAGCGTGGACAAACAAAACGACCGCCAATGGCGCTACTGGTTTGCCCGCGCCAGCGAAAAACGCACCGATACCGACGGCAAAGCCGTGGCCAAGAGCTTTTACACCGCATTAGCCACCGATGATGACTACTATGGCCTGCTGTCGCGTGACCGACTGGGCATCAGCTTTAGCCAATTGCCACCCGCCTATACGCCAACTGCGGCAGATCAGCAGCGCATGCGTGCCGATGTGCACTTTCAGCGCGCCTTTACCCTGCGCGCCATCAACGCCGACGCCAGCTATGCCAACCGCGAGTGGAACTGGGCAGTGCGACAGGCTAACCTCAAACGCGACGACGGCATGCTGCTCGCTGCGGCGGAGCAAGCCAATCAGATCAGCTGGTTTGACCGTGCCATCTATGCCGCGGAAAAGACCACCAGCCTGCGCAACGACAAATTGCGCTATTTGACGCCGTTCCGTGACCTGACCGAGCAATACAGCCGTCAAGTCGGGCTTGATCCGGCATGGGTCTATGGTTTGATCCGTCAGGAAAGCCGTTTTGTGATCAGCGCACGCTCCAATGTCGGTGCGGGTGGCCTTATGCAGGTCATGCCGTCCACGGCACGCTGGATTGCAGGCAAGATGGGAGAGCCGTATAGCTCGGCCGCACTGTCTGATATGAGCACCAATATCCGCTATGGCACCTTCTACCTCGACCATATCTTTAATCAGCTCGGTGGACAGGCCGTACTGGCGACTGCAGGGTATAACGCAGGGCCCGCACGTGCCAAACGCTGGCAGCCTTTTAGCGAAGCGTTGGCGGCCGATCAATACACCGAAGCGATTCCATTTACCGAAACGCGTGACTATGTCAAGAAAGTGATGACCAATGCCGTGCACTACGGATTGATCTTCAATCAGGGCAGTCAGTCACTGACGACACGAATGGGCACGATTCCGATCCAAAACGATCAAGCAATTGTCGGTCCTTAACACTTTATGTCAGTTTACAACTTTCTTTGGCAGGGCAATATTTTAGCCATATACCGTTCCCCTACAAAGCCAAGCTACCGATTAACAATAGCGCCCCTTAGAATAAGCACATGCAACTAATGCCTAACAGCTCAACCAGAACGCGACAAGGAGGTCTGCGAACTATGGGGGACGGGTGTAAAGAAATGCGAGAGTTTATGTGGCAGCCCATTCCTAGACCTGTGTTCGATCATGCAGGCGGCAACGTGTATTTATTCCTGACCCAGACACTGGCGATATCTAGACTGGATGTGCTTGTTCAAAAAACAGCGCGACGGATTCGCCATGGCCTCAAACTGACTCGCAAACAAACTGCGCCACGCTTCAAAATTACAGCCCTGCATCAAGCGCTGCTCTCCCTACTCGTCGGGATGATATGCAGTGTCATCACGATCCAAGCACAGGCTGAAGACGGCGTGGCACCGATGCCCTCCAGCTATACCCTGATCATCCGCATGACCCCAGCGGTCTGCGCACTCGACCCCGAAATGCAAAAACTGCGGCAGTGCCAAGACGGTTTTACCCTGACCATCTCCAGCCTGCAAGCCGAGCGTATCGGCAAACGTCTGGAAAACTGCAGCCGTGATCAAACCAACCTATCACCGCTGCAAGAGCGTGTGGTCGAGCGGGTCATGCCCGATAAAACATTGCGTGATGAAGACTGGCAGAAGAACGGCTCGTGTACCGGCATGACACCGACGGCCTATTTCCGCACCATCGCGACCTATGCCCAGCGCTTGAAGATCCCTTCCGAGCTAGCCTCGCCGCGTGATACGGTCTTGGCGAAAAGCCATATTATTAATCGTTTGGAGCAGCTCAATCCCGGCCTGACCGAAAAAAGCATCCTGCTGCGCTGCACACCGGACGCCGCACACGATCTACCGATCCTGACTGAGCTGCGCTCCTGCTATAACACCTCAGGCCAATACGACGCCTGCCCGGCCTATATCAAATCCAACTGCCCGGCCAACGTCGTGATTCATGGATCGCAATAGTCCGCAGCGTTAAACCGTGCGGTAAAAACTCACATTTCTGAACTCATGCGCCTCATCCAGATCAGGCCATGTCGAGGCACTGCGCTCGGACTCTTTGATATAGCGAGGATGACTAAAGTTTTTGACCCGTGAGTCCGCCACCCACACCTCGCTGCCAAAGCGCAGGAACTCATCCAAAAAGAAGCGATTGCTCTGATCGTAGAGCACGTCTGCTGCCAGCAGTACGTCCACCTGCCCGTCCAGCGCATAGAGATCCTCCAGGTATTCCAGCTCGACACCATTCAGCAATGCATTTTCGCGGCATGATGCGAGAGAAATCGGGTCAATGTCACAGGCGATGACCCGTGCCGCCCCCGCCTGCTTTGCCGCAATGGCGACGACACCTGAGCCTGCGCCAAAATCCAGCACAGTTTTACCCCGTACCACCTCAGGCTCGGCCAGCAGCCACTGCGCCATGGCCAAGCCAGAAGCCCAGCAGAAGATCCAATACGGCGTATCCTGCCAGATGCGGCGGATCACCTCGTCATCCATCCGCTCAGTCGGCAGATCCGGTGGGATCAGCCATAAATCAAGCGCAGTACCGGGTAAGGTCTGGCGGAGCAAGCCGCTGCTCGGGATCACCTCATGCAGCGCATCGAGTAAATGCTGCGGTGCGTTTAAATCGCTCACCTACAATTAA
>JASLJP010000296.1 GCA_030152425.1 Aquirhabdus sp. | reverse complement strand
ATAAATTTGCAGCAAATCAGCGTTTATTCCACAGCGTGATAGCGCTAAAATAGTGGTTAATCAATATACCCGCGGCGGCGCATATGAACATCGCCCCCGACTTTGGAAAGACAGTACACCATGGCCACACTCCCGATTTTGAGCTTTCCCGATCCACGGCTGCGTACCCACGCCAAGCCGATCGCATCGATCACCGATGAGATCCGCACGCTGGCCGCCGATATGCTGGAAACCATGTATGCTGCACCGGGAGTAGGTCTGGCCGCCACCCAAGTCGACCGCCATATCGAACTGATCGTGATGGACATCTCGGAAGACAAAAATCAGCCGCTGGTGTTTATCAACCCTAAAATCACCCCGATCGGCGCAGAAACCGCGCCCTATGAAGAAGGCTGCCTGTCGGTGCCGGAAGTGTATGATAAAGTCGAACGCCCGAGCCATGTGCGTATCGATGCACTGGATCTGGACGGCAAAGCCTTTACGCTGGATGCCGAAGGACTGCTGGCGGTCTGTATCCAACATGAAATGGACCATCTGAACGGCAAACTGTTCGTCGACTACCTGTCGCCGCTCAAACGCCAGCGGATCAAAGACAAACTGGTCAAACGTGAGCGTGAACGCGTCCGCGTGCGCTAGACCACCGCCGACCGGACACTGCTGATACGGATGACCACGCTACACCATAATGAAATGCATAACAGGATGAATGCTCATGACCGTTGATCCAGCCACTCGCAGCCCATCGGCCGTCGAACAGGACGCCCTAGCGGCCACCTCCCGCGACCGATACCTCAAAGAGCGCCTGCGTCAGATCCGCGTCTGGAATACCGTAGGCTGGTTGTTCTGGCTGTTGCTTGCGGTCGCCGCGTTTTGGATCTATCAGCAAAAGCCGATCTATCTCAATCCACGCCTACTCTCCAGCCAGATCGAAATCGGCAAGATGCCGAGCAACGAGCTGGCGCAACTGGCCGCGCTGGGTGGACTGCTGTTTTGGGGCTTGATCGCACTGCTGGCTGGCTTTATCTTTCAGATCTATGCCGCCATGTATAGCGAGCGCAAGCTGATCCGCCTGTTTGAGCGTCTGCACCAAGACGACCTCGCCAAGCACCAGCCGGTGAATCACACGTCAGACAGCGACGACAATGGCATTCCGCGCTAGCACAAAGCGTTCATTCGTCATAATTTGCCATAGGTTTAGCTGCGCGGTTTCGGCATGATTCATCTCGATGACTTATGCTACCCGTAGAGTTTGTTCATCGTCCTTATTCGTCCCTCTTTGAGCACCTGTTGTTATGCCTTTAGATAATCTCTTGAACAGCAACAAGACATGGGCCAGCGAAACCGTAGCCCGTGATCCTGCATTCTTTAGCCGTCTGGTCAATCAGCAAAGCCCCAAATACCTGTGGATTGGTTGCTCTGATAGCCGCGTCCCTGCCACCGAGCTGGTCGGCCTTGCGCCCGGTGAGATGTTTGTCCACCGGAATGTCGCCAACCAAGTCATCTGCACCGACTTTAACTGCCTGTCGGTCTTGCAGTTTGCCGTCGATGTGCTGAAAGTCGAACACATCATCATCGTCGGTCACTATGGCTGCGGTGGTGTACAGGCTGCACTGGCCAATACCCGCCTCGGCATCATCGATAACTGGCTGCAACACATTCAGGATACCGCCCGCAAATACGCCGACATCCTCAACGTCTTGCCGCTGCCCGAGCGTCGTGATCGGCTCTGTGAGTTGAACGTGCGCGAGCAAGTCCTGAGCGTTGGCCAAACCACCATCATCGAGGACGCTTGGTCACGTGGCCAAAACCTCGAAATCCACGGCTGGGTGTATAGTCTGGAAAACGGCCTGCTGCGCGATCTGAAACTGACGCTCAACGGCCCCGACCAACTCGAAGCCGCCAATCTGGAAGCGCGCCGACTCGCCGCGCCGGACTGAGCCTGTATCCTGATTTTTGACCCATGACAACCGTGTCACATTTCGGTCAAAAAAACACGTGCAAGGGTGGTGCAAACCCTTGCACCGTCTCCTCTCCTGCACTTCATCTATTTTCCTGCCAAATTTGACGTTTTTTTAGCAAATTGACATACAGTTATGCTTGAATCTGATCGGCTATGGCTATATCTTTGGCGGACTTATCCAGACCTGAAAAATGCTGCCATTTACCACATGGCATACAGGATGCAAAAGTCGAATTGCCAGATGATTTCCTGAGCCATCCTCAGCTGATTTCTTAAGCTTGTTTTTCCATTTTTATTGAGTTGACCGCATATGAATCTGAATAACTATTGCTCACCCGAAGAGTGGAAAAAGATCCAAGAGTTTTCCCAAGGTAAGGAAACCCCGTTTCTGGTGGTCGATCTGGAAATCATCCGTCAAAAATACAAAGAACTGACGACCTGCTTCCCGAGCGCAAAAGTGCACTACGCCCTCAAAGCCAATCCGGGCGCACCTGTGGTCAAGCTGCTCAATGAACTGGGTTCAAGCTTCGACATCGCTTCGATTTTTGAACTGAATCGCGTGCTGGAATGCGGTGTATCACCCGATCGCATCTCCTATGGCAACACCATCAAAAAAGCCGCTCATGTTAAATACGCCTACGAAAAAGGCGTGCGTCTGTTCGTCACCGACTCCAAAAACGACCTGCAAAGCATCGCCGACAATGCCCCAGGTTCAAAAGTATTCGTGCGTATCTTGGTGGAAGGCGGCGAAACCGCAGAATGGCCACTGTCGCGTAAATTTGGCTGCCATCCAGACATGGCGCTGGATCTGCTCGTGCAAGCCAAACTGCTCGGTCTGGTGCCTTACGGCATTTCATTCCACGTCGGTAGCCAGCAAAAAGACATCGCGGTCTGGGATGCAGCACTGTCGAAAGTCAAGTACATGTTTGACTGGATGAAATACGAAGAAAACGTCACCCTGAAAATGATCAACATGGGCGGCGGCTTTCCAGCCAACTATATCTCTGAGGTCAACCCGATCCAGACCTACGCCGAAGAAATCGCGCGCTACCTGCATGACGACCACGGCGATGAAGTGCCGGAAATCATCCTCGAGCCCGGCCGTTCGCTGGTCGGTGAGTCGGGTGTACTCGTGTCTGAAGTCGTGCTGATTTCACGTAAATCACGGACTGACTTGAAACGTTGGGTCTACCTCGATGTCGGTCTGTTCCAAGGCCTGATCGAAACCTTGGGCGAGTCGATCAAATACCCAATCTACACCCCGAAAATGGAAGACAAAGAGAAAGAAGGCGGCGTGGTACTGGCGGGTCCAACCTGCGACTCAACCGACATCATGTATGAAAATGTCGACTACCAACTGCCGCTGAATCTCGCAGTCGGCGACAAGATCTATTGGCTAACCACCGGTGCATACACCAACTCGTACTCTTCGGTCGAGTTTAACGGCTTCCCGCCATTGGCCACCTACTACCTCGACTAATCCGGTCTGGGTTTGCCCGGTCCTGCAATAAACGCCTGATGCAATGCATCGGGCGTTTTTTTATGATCGGTCGTATTCCCTTTACTACGCTCGAACAATACTGAACGGGAATCTGTATAAGCAATCATGGCCGATATGGATTTCTAACACCCCTTGCCTGCGTCAATATATCTCATGCGGTTTAAAATGATATTGACGCTGTGATTCTGAACACATTTTAAATAAAGCAGATACCCGTGTTCATTCGTCGACTAAATATCAGCGCTCGTCATATAGACCATCACCACAAAAATCACACTGCGCTGTTTTATATAGTTTTTTAAATAAAGCTATACAGTATCGACTCCATCTAGGCCGTATGGCTCGCATTGCGCAGTAGAGGGCCATGATATATGCTAGATTTCAGCGCAATATTAAAACACGAGCTATCGTAGATTAAAACGATATCCCCTAAACAACACGCCCTTCAAGGATAGAGTATGAGCGGAATTCCTTTGATCGTAAACGGTGTAACGATCAGTGACTATACCATCGGTATCGGCAGTAATGGCAATCTTGTGGTGATCGTGCATTCGACCACGGGCGGGCCTGATACGACTTATAACCTGTCGAGCTTCATCGGCGGTGTTTATACAGGCCCGGTAGTCGTTACTCCTCCCCCTGGCAAAACGATCATTGGCAACGCAGGCAACAACCTGCTGTCGGGCGCGGCTGGCAATGACACGATCACTGATACCGCGGGTGGCAATGACACCCTGCTTGGTGGTGATGGTAATGATTCCATTACGGATAACATCGGCAACAACGTGATCAATGCCGGCAATGGCAATGACACGATCCGTGCCGGCGGCATCACTGGTTATAACATGATCGATGCGGGCAGCGGCGACGATGTAGTCTATGCCAATGGCGAGTCGACGCTCATCTTGGGCGGTGCCGGCAATGACGTGATCTACGGAGGCAGCGGCAAAGACGCTGTGGATGGTGGGCTGGGTAACGATACAATTTTTGGCGGCAACGGCGAAAACGCATTGACTGGCGGAGATGGCAATGACGTGATCTTTGGTGGAAAAGACCTAGACATCATCATCGGAGGTGCCGGCGCCGACTTGATGCATGGCGGAGCCGGTAACGACCTCTACCATGTCGACAATAGTGCTGATGGTGTAGATGAAACGGTGAACAACGGTACCGATACGGTGCTGAGCAGCGTGAGCTATACATTGGCTGCCAATGTGGAAAACCTGACCCTGACCGGCACAGGCACACGAAATGGTGTCGGCAACGATCTCGCCAACTACTTCGTCGGCAACAACGGCAACAACATCCTGACCGGCAAGAAAGGCAACGACACCTACAACCTCGGTCGCACCAGCCAGCACGACACGATCGTGGAAAGTGACTCAACCGCTGGCAACACCGACACCTTGCGCTTTGCCGTCGATGTCGCGTCGTCCCAGCTGTGGTTTAAACACGTGGGCAATGACCTCGAGATCGACATCATCGGCACCACCAACTCGGCGACGATCAAAAACTACTATGTCAGCCAGTCGAACCACGTCGAAGTGTTCCGCGCCGGCGATGGCAAAGTCGTGACCGACGCCCATGTGGAAAATCTGGTCAACGCCATGGCCGGTCTGACCCCGCCAGCAGCGGGGCAGACCACACTGTCGGCCAGCGAGGCAGCGACTCTGGCACCCGTGTTTGCGGCGAACTGGAAGTAACCCACCCTTCCCGAACAGGACATGCACTGCATGTCCTTTTTTTATGCCTGCGTGTAGCCCTCCCTTAGCCGACGACCAACCCCGCAAGGCTCAGCCGACGGGTCAGGTCGGCCAGCGTGCCTTCATACTCCCAATACAGCGTCGTACCCGCCAGTGACGAGAGCAGGATGTATTTTTCGGTGACCGATTGAATGCGGTCGATAGCGACCAGCTTTTCGGCAAATGGCTCGCCTTCACGGCGTTCGACGATCTCCTGCTGATCAGCGGTGTAGCCGTGGTGTACCAACGCGGCTTTGACACGCAGGGAAATAAACTTCATGGGAGTCTCCAGCGAAAAAATATGCAGCTAGTCTACCCTAGAGCACACCGCTTTAACGCAGCAAACCCGCTACGCGCCTCACAAAACAATCATTCATCCGTCATTAAACTTTGTTATGCTCATGTGCATAATTTTCGAACGGAATCACCCATGAAAACCATCCTGATCGCCAATCAAAAAGGCGGCTGCGGCAAGACCATGACCGCGATCACCATCGCCTCGGCGCTGGCGCAACAAGGCCACCATGTCGCTCTGGCCGATGCTGATCCACAAAAATCCACCCTGCAGTGGCTGAAGAAACGCCCGGATCATGCGCCGCATATCACCAGCCTCGACTGGCGCAATGAAAAAAGCATCGGCGATGCACCGAAAAAAACCGACTGGCTGATCATCGATGCACCTGGTGCACTGAACAGCGATACGGCTGAAAACCTCATCGCCGAAAGTCATGCGGTGATCACCCTGATACAGCCGTCATTTTTCGATATCGACAGTACTCAGCGTTTTCTAAAAAACATCGATGACATCAAACGCATTCGCAAGGGCAAGGTGCAGGTGCATCTGCTGGCCAACCGCGTACGCGCCCAGTCGTCGACCAACAAACAACTGCAAGATTTCTTCAACCAGCTGGGCCATAAACCCATCGCGTGGATTACCGAACGCAGCGCCTATCCACAGTTGGCCGGTCAAGGTCTGGCGATTTTTGATCAGAACCAAAAACTGTATGCACCGATGCAGGCACAGTGGCTGTCCGTATTGGCGATGATCAACCAGTAAGCGCGCCACACACGTAACTGCACAGTCGTAAATTATTGTTTACCGACTGAGTTTTATAGGCATAATTAGACCAACTGCTGCACTCTAGCCGCAATGTTGAGTGGTGCACATCGCCGCTCCCATGGTCAAAGGAATGACAATATGACTCAGGTCAACACTGCAAACGAAACAGAATTCGACTTTATCGTGGTTGGCGGCGGCTCGGCCGGTAGCGTCCTCGCGGGACGCCTGACCGAAGATCCCGCCTTAAGCCTGTGCTTGCTGGAAGCAGGCGGAGATGGCAATAGCTGGGTGGTTAACACCCCGGCCGCCGTGGTGCTCATGGTGCCGTACAAGATCAACAACTGGGCGCTAAACACCGTACCACAGCCCGGTCTCAACAACCGTATCGGCTACCAGCCACGTGGCAAATGCCTCGGCGGCTCGTCGGCGATCAACGCCATGGTCTATATCCGCGGACATAAAACCGACTATGACCATTGGGCTGAGCTGGGCAATCCCGGCTGGTCCTACAACGATGTACTGCCCTACTTTAAAAAATCAGAAAACAACGAACGCATCCACGATGAATATCATGGCCAAGGCGGCCCCCTCAATGTCGCCGAAGTCCAGTCTGATAACCCGATCCCCGACATCTATGTGCAAGCCGCACGCGAAGTCGGCTATCCGATCAACACCGACTTTAACGGTGCGGAGCAAACCGGCCTCGGCCGCTATCAGGTCACTCATAAAAACGGCGAGCGCTGTAGCGCGGCCAAAGGCTATCTGATCCCATATATCGGCAAACGCCCCAACCTGACAGTCAAAACCCATGCCCTCGCCCAGCGCATCCTCATCGAGGATGGTCGCGCCGTGGGCGTGGAGTATAAACAAGACGGGGTCAAAAAAATCGTGCGGGCACGCCGCGAAGTGCTGATCAGTGCCGGGGCATTTCAGTCACCGCAACTGCTGATGGTATCCGGCATCGGCGATCAGGCCGAGCTGCAACAACACAATATTCCGGTCGTGCACCATCTGCCCGGTGTCGGCAAAAACTTCCATGATCACCCCGACTATATCTTCGGCTATACCTCCAAAGACAGCAAAAACACCGTGGGGATCTCGGTCGGCGGCGGACTCAGCCTGTTGGGTCAGATCAACAAATACCGCAAAACCAACCGTGGCATGATCGCATCGAACTTTGCCGAGTGCGGCGGCTTCCTCAAGACCTCACCAGACCTTGCCGCACCGAACGTGCAATTGCATTTCGCCATTGCCCTGATCGACGACCATGCGCGTACGCTGCACATGGGACATGGTATCTCCTGCCATGTCTGCCTGCTCAATCCACGCAG
>JASLJP010000091.1 GCA_030152425.1 Aquirhabdus sp. | reverse complement strand
CATCGCGGTTAGCAAACAGCTGAAAACTGCGCTCAAAAATATCAATCAAAGAGGTGTTGCTGGCGGGCAATACGATCTCATGGGGCGTCCCTTGTGGGTACGCGTCAAACCATGGCTTATTCATTGTCTATACACTCCGTTCTATAATTGTGCTCAGCAGCCATATGCAGGTTTGCTTTGAATAACATCACAACGATGAGATCAAAAACAATGCGCCGATCATTGCGAGCGCAGGGTACCAAATTTCTAATCGGACTAACGGCATACCCTATGCGCAATCAGCCCCGCCTGTACATGTCGTCTCGTCAGCGATACCCGCTAACATTAGCACGACTGACCGAAAATCGAAACTGATTCTCATCTAGCGCGGGCGCTAAATCAGTCGCTTACGCCGGTCCCACCCGCTCGCGTGGGCAGGCGAAACATTAACTTCCCATTTGCATGCTTTCGGCTTTTTGGTAGCCGCGCGGCAATAGATGACCGCGTTGGCCACGTTTACCCGAGTAATGGCTGATATCGGCATCTTTCAGGGTCAATGGCCGAGTGCCGGACATCAGCACCAAGGCACAGCCCGGCACCAGACCCACCATGGCACGCACCACCTCATGGCTTTCCAGCGCGATCAGTTTATTCCCTTTACCGCGATTCATCACTGGCAGATCTGCTAAAGGATAGATCAATAAACGCCCACTTGATGACAATACGGCCAGTCGGTCGGCATTGGCAGGCAATGGCAACACCGGCATCAGCTCACTGCCGGTCGCCAAGCTGACCAAGGTCTTACCGGCTTTGACGCTACTGTCCAGCGACGACATCTGGCTGACAAAGCCGTAACCGTTGTTGCCCGCCAGTAGAATCGGCTGACTGTCATCACCCATCAGCACCTCTACAAAGCGCGTGCCGGCGGGCGGCGCCAGTGACTTGGTCACCGGCTCGCCCTGCCCGCGCGCCGACGGCAGCGTCGCTGCGGCCAGTGCATAGCTGCGGCCGGTGTTATCCAGCAGGTAGACGCGCTGATTGCTCTTGCCCGTGGCATGGCTCAGATAGGCATCTCCGGCACGGTAGTTCAGGCTATGGACATCCACCTCCAAGCCCTTGGCCGCACGGATCCAGCCAGAGTGCGACAGCACCACGGTGATGGCTTCGGCGGGGGTCAGGTCGGACTCTTTGAGTTCGGTGGCTTCGGCGCGCTGGATGATCGGAGAGCGGCGGTCATCGCCATGTTTTTTGGCGTCTTCTTGCAGCTCGTCGATGATCAGGGCACGCAGGGATTCGGGGTTATTCAGTTGTTCACGGATCTTGGCGGCTTGGATTTCCAGTTCATCCTGCTCGCGGCGGATTTCCATCTCTTCCAGTTTGGCCAGATGGCGCAGTTTCAGGTCGAGGATGGCATCGGCCTGGATCTCGGTGAGGCCAAAATGCGCCATCAGTTCAGCACGCGGATGATCTTCCTCGCGAATGATGCGGATCACGGTGTCGATATCCAGATAGGCAATCAGCAAACCACCCAAGATATGCAGACGTTTTTCGATTTTCTCGAGCGCGTAGCTCAAGCGGCGGCGTACCGTGGCCTGGCGATAGTCCAGCCATTCGAGCAGGATGGTGCGGATCGATTTGACCTGTGGCCGGCCGTCAAGACCGATCATGTTCAGATTGACCGTGTAGCTGCTCTCAAGTTTGGTGGTGGCAAACAGATGGCTCATCACGCTATCTGCATCGACGCGATTGGAGCGCAGCACGATCACGATACGAGTCGGGTTTTCATGGTCTGACTCGTCGCGCAGGTCGGTCACCAGCGGCAGTTTTTTGGCCTGCATCTGCTCGGCGATCTGGGCAATGACCTTGGCACCTGACACCTGATAGGGCAAGTCGGTCACCACGATTTCGCCTTTTTCGACATGGTAGACCGCGCGAGCGCGGTAGCTGCCACGGCCGGTCATCTGGATCTTGAGCAGGTCTTCGGGACTGCTGATGATCTCGGCACGGGTCGGCAGGTCGGGGCCGGGAATATACGTGGCCAGTTTGTCATCGCTGAGGTTGGGGTTTTTCAGCAAGGCGATGGTGCCTTTGACCACTTCGCGCAGATTATGCGGCGGGATATCGGTAGCCATACCGACGGCGATACCCATGGTGCCGTTCAGCAGGATGTTGGGCAGGCGCGCTGGCAGCGTGACCGGCTCTTGCAACGTGCCATCGAAGTTGTCTTGCCACTCGGTGGTGCCATTGCCCAGCTCGGTCAACAGCAGCTCACTATAGGCCGACAGCTTGGCTTCGGTATAGCGCATCGCGGCAAAGGACTTGGGATCATCCGGTGAGCCCCAGTTACCCTGCCCATCAACGAGGGGGTAGCGATAACTAAATGGCTGCGCCATCAGCACCATGGCCTCATAGCAGGCACTATCGCCGTGTGGATGATATTTACCCAGCACGTCACCGACGGTACGGGCGGATTTCTTGGGCTTGCCCGTGCTCTTCAGTCCCAGCTCGCTCATCGCATAGACGATGCGGCGCTGGACGGGTTTTAGGCCATCGGCCACATGGGGCAAGGCACGATCCATGATGACGTACATGGCGTAGTTGAGATAAGCCTGCTCGGTAAACTCAGCGACGGAACGACTTTCGGTCGCGGGATTAAGACTGCTCATGCATAGCCCTGTGTTGCTCGATATAAACGTGAAAAAAGAGTATCAAAATAGAGTACACCCTGTACTGCACTTCCGTGTTGCTTGCTTGAGCATCGGATCGAACGACGGTACGGTCAGAACGATAGCTGCCGTCGATTTTACACCAAAATGTCCGTACCGCTAGGCGCATCAGCGCACAGTCACCAGCTCAAAGCGCCGCTCGCATAAAAAAGACGACGCGCGCCGAAGCCCGGTCGTCTTGATGCTGCATTAAGGATACCGACTGTCGATCATCATTGCTTCGCAAGGTATTCCGCAGTGGTCAGCGCGCCGTATTTGCGCAGCAGTTCCAACGTCTCTTTTTCTTCCGGCAGCGACTGCTCCCAGTCGATCAGATCATAATCGACATCAAAGAACAGGTCGGAGATCGACGACAGTATGGTCATGCCTTCGTCGTCGCGTTTGTTGGGGTCGACTTTGTTGTCGAGCAGGGTCTGCACCACCGGCACACAGGCGGCGCTGGCGGCATCCCACAGCGGGCCAAAGAACTCTTCGGCATCCCACAGGTGCAGATTGACCTTGGCGTCGATCAGCGCCTGCAGGATCTCCTGATATGGCAGCAGTAGCTTGAGCTTTTCGGTTTCGTCCAGCGGCTCACCCGACTCATAGCCGTCCATCAGGGTTTCCCACCAGTCAAACAGGCGGTCGCAGATTTGAGTCGCGGGCGGGCCGTACTCTTCGTCGACAAAATTTGGGTCGAGGCCTTCAGCCAATAGTTTTTTGACCTGTGCCACATCTAAGGCTTGGATCGCGGTCGTCAATGCAACTTGTAGGTCAGACATGGTGGCTCTCTAAAATAGGGGCTAAAAGTAAATGCGTAAACGCAACATCAGGGCGTAAGTGGGATATGTGTACAGGTCTAGCGTGCCAGCGCTTCATGACAGCCTAAAGATTGATCAACACTATAGCGTGCCAATTGCTTTAAAAACAACGCTGGCTGTGTATGAATCATGCTGCTAGGGCATCTCAACACACCCTAAAGCAGCACGTCAGCCAGATTCCCCTTCTCTTCCAGCCACTGTTTGCGGTCGGCCGAGCGCTTCTTGGCCAGTAGCTTGTCCAGCAGGTGGTCGGTAGCGTGGGTATCGTCCAGATCGAGCTGCACCAGACGGCGCGTATCGGGATCCATCGTGGTCTCGCGCAACTGCAGTGGATTCATCTCGCCCAGCCCTTTAAAACGGGTGATCTGCGGCGATTTTCCTTTGATCTTGGCCAGAATGCTCTGCAGCTCGTCGTCGTCCAGTGCATAGTGCACTTCTTTGCCCGCATCAATCCGATACAACGGCGGCATGGCGACAAACAGATGACCCTCGGCGATCAAAGCCGGAAAGTGTTTGACGAATAAGGCACAGAGCAAGGTGGCAATATGCAGCCCATCCGAGTCGGCGTCGGCGAGGATACAGACCTTGCCATAGCGCAGCTCGGACAGGTCGTCGCTGCCGGGATCGACCCCGATGGCAATGGCGATGTCGTGCACCTCTTGCGATCCGAGCACTTCATCGGCCGACACTTCCCACGTATTCAAAATCTTACCGCGTAGCGGCATGATGGCTTGAAAGATCCGGTTACGCGCCTGTTTGGCGCTACCACCCGCCGAATCCCCTTCGACCAGAAACAGCTCGGTGTCTTCACGCGTGGCACCGGAACAGTCGGCCAGTTTGCCGGGCAAGGCCGGGCCAGAGACAATCTTTTTG
>JASLJP010000275.1 GCA_030152425.1 Aquirhabdus sp. | reverse complement strand
AGGTCGATAAAATAGTGGTGACGCTTCATTGGCCTTTTTGGTGATTGCGACATGCTCGGCCAGCGTTGCGCGTTCATTGAGCAAACGATGAATTTCTTGGTCTACCGCGTCTATGCGGTTACGAATCTGCTCGAGTGGTGGATTTGGCGTGTTAAAAAGCCAACCATTTGCAGTCTTCTCGCTGTTACTCATCAGCGTTGTTTCCTATCTTGAACAATATTGATTCAGTCGCGGTACAGTTGAATCGTACGCATGAATACTACATATCAGCAGCAGACTATGTGTATCCTGTGCCCGTCCTACGATGCCCTCTGACAAGCGGCTAAGTGTAGCAAAAAAACGACTAAACGACAGACACTGTGCTATCAAATCAGCCCTAAACCTGTCTAAAATCAAACAAAGCTTATTATTCTATGCATGCATGAGTACACCAACATGACAAAACCTACAGCAGGGACGCTGCTCGACCAATTACAGACGATGACCACCGTCGTCGCAGACACCGGTGATCTGACTGCAATCGAGCGTTTTCGCCCTATCGATGCCACGACCAACCCATCGCTGATTACTGCGGCTGCCTCACTGCCCGTCAACCTGCCGCTCATCGAAGCAGCATTGGCGGATGCACGCAACGAAGGCTTGCAAGACGATGCCTTAATTGATCGTGCCATAGACCTGTTGACAGTCCGCTTGGGCGTGGCGATCTTGCAACTGATCAGTGGCCGTGTATCGACCGAGGTCGATGCCCGACTATCCTATGATACCGAAGAGACCATGAGCAAGGCGCGCGAGCTGATCGCGCTCTACCGTGCCGCAGGCATAGACTCAAAGCGCGTGCTGATCAAAATTGCGTCGACTTGGGAAGGCATTCAAGCTGCGGAGGCTCTTGAACGTGAAGGCATCCACTGTAATCTAACCTTGTTGTTTGGTATGCATCAAGCCATTGCCTGTGCCGATGCCAAGGTCACCCTGATCTCCCCTTTTGTCGGCCGCATACTGGACTGGTACAAAAAACACGACGGTAAAGAGGGCTATCCGATTGAGCTGGATCCTGGCGTGCTATCGGTGCGTGAAATCTACGCCTACTATAAACAGCACGGCCATCGCACCGAGATCATGGGTGCCAGCTTCCGTTCAACGGCTCAAATCACGGCATTGGCAGGGTGTGATTTGCTGACCATCGCCCCTGCACTGCTGGCGGATTTGGCAGCGCAAACTGGCAAGCTGCCGCGTCAACTCTCTGCAACGCACAGCCAGATCAGCACAGCTACGGTAGCAGCGTTGGACAAAAAAGCCTTCGATGCGGTACATAATGGCAGTGCAACCAGTAGTCTGATGGCATTTGAATTGCTACAAAGTGGTATCGACGGTTTTGTTAAAGCCCGCGAGCAGTTGACGCTTCAGCTACGCCAAATTGCTGGTATTCCGGATATCCACCCATAACGTCTGATAAAGTGTCCGTGACATCAATCATCGATCGACCGAGGAGTTGCTGCGCTTGAACGTAGACTACACGCCTATAAACGCCGCTTTGAATCTGACGCGCAACAAGCGCATCGCGACGGGGTTATTGATCGCCATGGTCTGCGTTTGGATCGCATTGCTGCTGTCTACCCGCCTCTTCCCAGAGTACAGTGCGGTCCTGCATATCTTGACCTTGGGTGCAGAGGCCGGCATGGTGGGTGGCTTGGCGGATTGGTACGCGATTACCGTGCTTTTTCGTGACCCGTTTAAACATATCTGGGTCCCCAAGTTTATCCGTGAGCACACCGAGATTATCCCACGTAACAAAGCCCGTATCGCTGAGTCGATGGGGCGCTTCGTGCAAGAAAATTTTTTGGCCCCCAAAATCGTACGCAGCAAGCTTGAAGCCATCGATATGACGCTCTACGTGGCAGATTGGTTGGCTGAGCCTGCCAATGCCAAGATGCTGGCCGATGAGCTAAAACGCTTAGTGCCACGTTTTCTGAAAATTGCTCAAAACGAGACCATCAACCAGTTTATCCAGCACAGTACTATTCAGTGGCTCAGCGAGACACCGATCAATCAGGCCGTCGCCCGTACCATGCGTGCCGTGTTCGATAATAAACTGCACCAAGATGTGATCCATCTGATCCTGAGTAGCCTCGATAACTGGATTAACAGCAACCCACAATACGCTGAAGAAATCATTCAAAAAATACTCGATGAGACCGGCGTATTTGGCCATTTATCGCGTGGCGCGGCGGTATTAGGCTTTGATGTTAAACGTAATGTGGTGATGGGTGTGTTGCGCACCGTGCGCGACCTCAACACCCAACCCGATCATAATATTCATACCATGCTCAATCATTCGATCGCCCAATGGATGAATGCACTAGAAGATGACAACTCGGAAGAGTCGCAGAAGTTAGAGGCTTTCAAACAAAGCTTGGTCAACTCGCCAACCATTGTGGCGTTTGGCAGTCATGTCTACCAAAGCATCATGCAAGGCATCATCGACGATCTGGAGTCGAGCCAATCTGCACTGAGTCATAACGTACAGGGCTTGATGACCCGCATAGGCAGCCAATTGCAAAGTGATCCAGTCGTACGTCAGGCCATCAACCATGAGATTGCCCAGTTTGCCGAATATGCCGCAAATCGCTATGCCAACACCGTCATCCTCTATATCAGTGAACAAATCCATAACTGGGATACACGCGATATGATCGCCAAGATAGAGTCTGAAGTCGGCGGTGATCTGCATATGATTCGGGTCAATGGCGTGGTGGTGGGTTTTATGATCGGGATCTTGCTGGGTTTGGTGCGCTTTGCCATCGAAGGTATTGCCTAGCGATCCTACCGTGCCAGTTGGCAGCTTTAGTCGTGTGCTTTTCAGCTCAATCTAACGCGACAGTGTTTGGGACTATGCTATAACAGAGGCAATTCTAAAGTCGCTTGAATGTTGGATGAATGATGATGATAGTGCCACAGGGTCAGGAAGACTCGTTATATGCAGCGGCCACACTCGGCTGTGCCGTCATGCTGTTTTTGTATATCGTATCCGCCAAATATATTCATGAAGAGTTTAGAAATCCGTTTGTCGCCTTGATCGCCACCACGACGCTCGGGATACTGCTCTATGCCAGCAAACTTTTACCCTTGTACCTGTTGCTCGCGGTCGCGCTGCTGTTGCTGATTTTGATCGTTGTAAATCTTATCAAT
>JASLJP010000236.1 GCA_030152425.1 Aquirhabdus sp. | reverse complement strand
GATCAAACCCCTATGGATGACACCACCTGCAGCGATTCTGCGCGAGCTCAATCGCTGACCGCAAGGGCGAGTGACCGGATCGCCTGCGCTTGTTGATCTTTGGGCGACTCGCAATCCCAGGCCGACACTGTACAATCAAGCGCTCAGATCCCTCTTTCGCACCCGATCACGAATCAAGGAATACACCGTATGGCGCTCTCCAACCTTTTTCAACAACTGCGCGGCCAGACGCCCTTTACGGTGCAAGGCACGTGTACCCCCGCATTTGAGCCGCTCAAGCAGGCGCTGCGCCAAGCGATGCCCATCGGCAAACAGGGTGGGGTGGCACTGGCCGTCTATTTTCGCGGAGCGCTGGTGGTCGATCTGTGGATGGGGCAGCAGCAAGGCGACATGCTTTGGCAGCAAGACACGTTGAGTATGTCGTATTCCACGGGTAAAGGCGTGCTCTCTACCTTGGTGCACATCCTGGTCGAGCAGGGCAAGCTCGACTATGACCGTCCTGTCGCCGAGTATTGGCCAGAGTTTGGGGCTCATGGCAAAGCACAGATTACCCTGCGCCATCTGATGTCGCATGCCTCCGGGCTGTATGACATCCGCAATGTCATTCCGTCCGCCAGCACCATGCTGGATTGGGACGCCGTGCTTCAGGCATTTGAGCAGGCGACGCCACGCTTTGCTGCGGGCAGTGCCAATGCTTATCAGGGGCTCAGCTATGGCTGGCTGGTCGGCGCCGTGATCGAAAAAGTCATGCATGAGCCCCTGCGGACCACCATGACTCGTGAGTTATTCGAGCCACTGGGGATCGCCGATGAAGCCTTCTTTGGTGTGCCGAGCAGTCATCTGGACCGTGTTGCCAGACCCTATCTCAAAGCACCAAGCGCCCAGCCTGTATCTGTCGACTCTGCTGCGAAGCCTAAAAATCATCAACCACCCAAGCTCAGTCCGACGCAGCGCCTGATGCAAAAGCTCGGACATGATCCGCTGGATATGCGGGACGCCTTAGTGCCCCTCAAGTCTGCAAAATTCGATTGGAGTGGCGATGCGGCACTGCAAGCCTGTATGCCGTCGTTTAATGGTGTATTCAGTGCTCGAGCCCTGGCTAAGATCTATGCCATGTTGGCTGCAGGTGGTGAGTTTGAAGGGCATCGCTATCTGTCCGCGGCCACCATGCAGGCACTGTCTACCGTACAAAGTCGGCGGATGGATCGGGTGGTGCCGATCCCGATGCACTGGCGTTTGGGCTACCACCGCATCATCTCGATGGGTAAACGCGCGCCGCAGGGCTTTGGTCACATGGGCTATAATGGCTCGGGCGCGTGGTGTGACCCATCGCGGGAGCTTTCCATGGCATTTGTCACCAGTTTTAGCACCGATTCGATAGCTGGCGATCCGCGCTTGTGGTGGCTGACTCAGCGGACCCTGCAACTGGCAGATCGTGCGATTAGCGGCCGACAAGGGTGGCTGTAAGGGTGAAATAAAGCGACTGCGCCCGATATTCCGCTGTGTTCTGAGCTGCAAATTGCTATGCTATCTAGGCAACTGGGTTGGCACGATTCAGAACTGCTGTCGTCGTTCGTATTAAGTGAGAGATTTCTTTGGAAACAGGCATGTATCAAGTTTTAGCGCGTAAATATCGCCCCCGCAACTTTGCCGAGCTGGTGGGACAGACCCATGTCTCGCGTGCATTGGGCAGTGCGCTGGAGCGGGGTCGCCTGCATCATGCTTACTTGTTTACCGGTACTCGTGGCGTGGGGAAAACCACCATCGCCCGCATTCTGTCTAAATGCCTGAACTGTGAAACTGGTATCACCCCGACGCCTTGCGGTGTCTGCGGAACCTGCCGCGCCATTGATGAAGGACGCTTTATCGATCTGATCGAGATCGATGCTGCCTCACGGACCAAAGTCGAAGACACCCGCGAGGTACTGGACAACGTGCCCTATGCACCGACGCAGGGGCGCTACAAGGTCTACCTGATCGATGAAGTGCACATGCTGTCTACGCATAGCTTTAACGCGCTGCTCAAGACCTTGGAAGAACCCCCTGAGCACGTCAAGTTTTTACTCGCGACCACCGACCCGCAAAAGTTACCTGTAACAGTCTTGTCGCGCTGTTTGCAGTTCACCCTGCGACCGCTGCCCCGACAAGAAATCCACGATCACCTCTCACAGGTGCTGGGCAAAGAAGCCATCGCCTATGACGATGCTGCCCTTTGGCTCTTGGCCGAGTCGGCGCAAGGCTCACTGCGTGATGCCATGTCCTTGACCGATCAGGCCATCGCCTACGGTCAGGGCAGCGTACAAGGTGTCGATGTGCAGGCCATGCTGGGGTTGCTCGATCGCAGCCAAGTCGCGCATCTTTTGCTGGCTGTGCATCAGGGGCAGGGTGATCGTGTCGCCCAGATTCTCTTTGACCTGACCCAGCAGGCGGTTGATGTCAGTGCCGTGCTGGATCAACTCATCACTTTACTGCATCAGGTTGCATTGGCGCAGTTACTTCCCAATCAGACCCCGCTGGGCACGCCGCGAGAAGCCGAAATTTTGCAGCAGTTGGCCACTACGTTTGATCGTCAGGATGTGCAATTGTATTACCAGATTGCCCTGCAAGGACGTGTCGATCTCAAGATGGCCGTAACCGCACAGCAAGGGTTTGAGATGTGTATCTTGCGCTTATTGGCTTTCCGCCCGATGGCACCCAATGAGGCGCTGGCCTCATCTGGCCATACACAGCCAGCGTCAGATCCTGATGCAGTTTCCGTGGTGACTGCGCAGCCAGCGCCCCACCTAAAAAAAAACAATGAGCCGCAACCCACCATCGTAACGCCCGATGCCGTGGAGCAGGTCGAAGCTTTGGCGGCTGAAATAGCTCCTGCAGAGCCTGCACGCGTGGAGGAGCAGCCTGAGATCGAGGAGGAGGCTGAGCTACACACCGCCGTACC
>JASLJP010000356.1 GCA_030152425.1 Aquirhabdus sp. | reverse complement strand
GCAGCAAATATTCAATATCGCATTGTACGGTGAATTAAATTCAGCATAGGGCATGACATTTAATAAATAAATGCCGGCTTTTTGCTGTGTGTATTTCTGGGGAAAATAGTTGGCGTGTTGGTGTGGTTTTTGCCAATTAATGTGATGATTTATTGGGCTATTTTTCGATGCATGCAACATCGGATGATGGGTCTGTTTTTGGTTTCATGAAACGAAATTTGAAATTAGATACATGAAACGTGGTGATTTTGGCTGCAAAAGTGTTGCATGCAACTAAAATATGTTTTATAAATAGCTTCAAAGGAAATTAAGAGCGATGCTGTCATGCGCATGAGTGTTGCAGAACGGGTACAAAAACATCGGGAGGCCCTGCGTGCGTCAGGCCTGAGACCCGTACAAATTTGGGTTGCGGATACTCGGCAAAAGGGTTTTGCCGAAGAGTGCCGCCGCCAATCGTTATCGATCCAAGGTGCCGCACTTGAAAAAGAAGTCGCAGGCTGGCTGGACGTGTTTGGTGACCAGGAGGGCTGGCATTGAGCGCCGGACGGGTCGATTTGACGTTTAATCGCGGCGACATCGTGACGGTGGCGGTGCAGGGTGATTTCCGTGTGCGCCGTCCCGCACTGCTGATCCAGTCCAATCTGTTTTCTGCCCACCCATCTGTTGTTGTGCTGCCGATTACCGATGAGCTGCTCGAAGCACCATTGTTTCGCATCAATGTCGAGTCTTCTGAAGGCAATGGTTTACTGGTGCCTTCACAGGTGATGGTTGATAAACCGCAAACTTTGGCACGCGATAAAGTGGGTGAGGTGATCGGGCAATTGGATGCCGATGTGCTGCAGATGGTAGACCGGGCATTGATCGTCTTCTTGGGATTTGCTTGACTCAAGAGTGCGCTGTAGCTCGTTTAATTCGCCCTATGTCTTAAAATAAAAAAACCGCATCCTAAGGATGCGGTTTTTGTCATTCTGCAGGGTTATTTGCTTTCGATATTGCCGGCATGCAGACCACATTCTTTCTTGGTCGCTTCTTCCCACCACCAACGGCCTTCACGCTCGTGTTGATTTGGCAGTACAGGTCGGGTGCATGGCTCGCAGCCGATCGAGATATAGCCGCGTTCGTGCAGTGGGTTAAATGGGATTTCCATCATGCGGATGTAATTCCACACATCGGCGCTGCTCCAGTTTGCCAGCGGATTGTACTTGATCAGGGATTTCCCTTCGCCGCTAAAGCCTGGGTCGGCTTGAACAACTGGCACTTCTGAGCGCGTACCTGGGCTTTGGTCTTTACGTTGACCGGTGATCCAGCCATCCAGCGTGGCCAGTTTTTTGCGCAAGGGTTGGATCTTGCGCACGCCGCAGCATTCTTTATGGTCATCAACATAGAAGCTGAACAAGCCTTTGGCGTTGACCATGGCTTCGACTGGGCCGGGTTCAGGGAAGCAAACTTCAATGGTGATGCCGTAATGTTTGCGCACGGTTTCAAGGTATTGATAGGTCTCAATGTGCAAGCGACCGGTGTCTAGACTGAACACGCGGAATGGCTTGCCGGAGCGATGTGCCATATCGATCAGCACAACGTCTTCTGCGCCGCTAAATGAAATGGCGATTTCACCTGCTTGGCTCAGTGCAAGCTCCACGATTTTTTGTGGGGATTGGCTTGCAAACTCTTGTGCAAGTGCTGACACTTGATCGATCGTTGGGATGATAGCACTCATGATGGCTCCTAGCGGCTGGCTTGGTGTTTGTATACATTTGAAGGGGTATATTCTACCCAAACTGTCATAAAACTGACAGTGATATATTACGCCGTGCTATAGCCCCGTCTGGCATTTTTGATGATGTGAGCGGGGAGTTGGCTTCATTTAAAGGGCGATCGCAGCCATGACTGCATCTCTAGATAGACGTATCGACAAATCCGCGTTAGAGTGCGCCCCATATTTGTGGTGTTATTATTTAAATCTCTGACTCTCAGTGTATGTGCTTAAAAGGAGCGTGGTATGGAATTGGTCTGTTTGGATCTGGAAGGGGTGTTGGTACCTGAAATTTGGATCAATTTTGCCAAAAAAGTGGGCATCAAAGAATTAGAAGCGACCACACGCGATATTCCAGACTACGACGTGCTGATGACCCAGCGTCTGCGTATCCTGCGTGAACATAATCTCGGTCTGCCGGATATCCAAGCTGTGATTGCTGAAATGGGGCCTTTTCTGGGTGCGGCAGAGTTTGTCGAGTGGGTGCGTACCCATTTTCAACTCATCATTCTCTCCGATACCTTCTATGATTTTGCCCATCCTCTGATGCGTCAGTTGGGCTGGCCGACGATTTTTTGCCACAAACTGGAAACCGATGCTGCTGGCATGATCACTGCGTATAAGCTGCGCCAACCGGATCAAAAGCGTGAAGCGGTCAAAGCACTACATGGCTTGAACTTCCGCGTGATTGCCGCAGGCGATTCTTATAATGACACCACCATGTTGGGTGAGGCGGATCATGGTTTCTTGTTTGATGCACCGGCCAATGTGATCGCTGAGTTTCCG
>JASLJP010000214.1 GCA_030152425.1 Aquirhabdus sp. | reverse complement strand
TGACAAACTGCTCGCCGCTGTGCTGGCTGCAACGTCTGAGCGCTGCCCGGTCATGGTTGGGATCAGTGGCAGCAGCACGGCAGAAGTCGTCGAGACCATTGCCCACTACAGTCAGGTGCACGGGATTGCCGGTTTTCTCATGAGCGCACCGGCCTATGTGCGACCGTCGCAAGACGGCATCCGCCGTCATTTTGAAGCCGCGGCACGCGCCACCCACCTGCCCATCGCCATCTACAACATCGCTTATCGTACCGGCGTCAACATCGAGCTCGCCACTCTGCAGGCCTTGAGTGAAAACCCACAGTTCGTCGCCGTCAAAGAAAGCGGCAATGGCAATGTGCCTCAGCTCTATAGCCAGATCAGCCAGACCCGACTCAATATCTTAAGCGGCGAAGACAATATGATCTTGGTCTGCTCCTGTCTCGGCGGGCAAGGCGCGATCTCGGCTGCTGCGCACATTCGTCCCGACCTCTACCGCCACATGCACGCGCTCGTCCAGCTAGGACGCCTCGCTGAAGCACGCGAGATCAATGATCTGCTGCAGCCCCTGATCCAAGTTCTGTTTAGCGAACCCAACCCCGCGCCCGTCAAAGCTGCGCTGGCCAGCCTCGGCCTGATCACCGATCAGGTGCGTCTGCCAATGACCGCTGCGTCTGCGGCGTGCAAAGCGCGGTTGGCGGCGGTGTTACCGCAGGTATTGGGGTTTTCCATCGAGGTGCAACATGCTTAAAACTTTTGCTGCCGCACTCTTGGTACTGACAGTCTCCCCTGCTTTTGCCACGAATTGCCTCAATTCGCCCCTATCCAGCGATCTAATCCGCTGTTCAAAGATTCAGGTCGATGTGGCAAACGCGAAGTTTGCCGTCGAAGCAAAACGCTTGAGCAGTACAGCGGCAATAAATGCGCGTACTCGACTCGCATTAGCGAAATACTATCAGTCCGCGAAAAAACAGCTCGGCCAAAACTGCCAAACGACTTATCCAGACAGTCGGCTCCACGCGATGTATGCAAATGCATGTCTTGCGGGACAAATCGAATTGCTGACACTGAGTCAGCGTAAATTCAGATGCAGCGTGCAGCAAGATGGGCAGGATTGCGCTGCACATTAAGCGTCTCTTGTACCCAGCAGGCAGCCTATAATACTCGACATCAAACCTTGATCACCACAGGATGCCTGCATGGCGCTTAAAACCTACCTGCCCCACGATTTAAACCTCGCGTGGAATCTGACCTTTGGCCTGATCCTGAATGCCTTGGTTATTGCACTGGGCTATGCGTTTCTCAATCAAAATTTCAATCGCGGTCATCCTGATGTCTTCTTTCCTGCACTGGTGATCATCAGTCTGCTGCTTACGGCAGCGATGAAGAACCTAAAGGTGTTTATCCCACTGAAAGCGACCTTTGCGGTGCTGCTGGCTTTTGCAATCACGATGATCATCATCACCTATAACTACTACCCCGCCGTCAGCCTCAACCTGAGTACGGCGCTGCAATACCTCGTCTATTATTTTTTGGGTGGTCTGTTTATCTTGCAGCTCTATATCATCCTGCCGCTGCTCGTGGTGCTGTACTGCATTGCGTTGCGCCTGCAGACACGTCAGCACTAGCCCCTTACGCCGTCGCCCGCTCCAATCCGTCCAGATACTCAAACGCATCGGCATGTACCACGCCGCACATCTCAAGCGTAGGCATCAGCGAGGCGCAGACCTTCGGGCGGGTGGGCAGTCCAAAGATCAGGCATTGATTCAGCGCGCTGAGCTGGATACAGCGTATGCCGGCAGGTTTGCCCTGCAGCATGCCGGGGATGCCACTGGAGATACTGGGCGCAATACAGCACGCGCCGCAGCCTGAGCGGCAAGCCACCGCAGGACTGACCGCGATCTCATGAAACTCAATAGACATAAGTCGCGATGCCGGTGGCGATAAGTTTTTGTTCGTCATTGTGCACGTTCATACGCATGGTGCAGCCTTTGCGCCCCATGCGCAGTGCCTCGGCGGTGGCAACAAAGTATTTACCGCGACCGGGAGCGAGATAGTCGACGCGCATATCGGTGGTTGCGAGGCGTGAGACTTGGCGAATCCGGTCGGCCAGCTCGCCTTTACCGCTCTGATAGATCAGCCCCATCGCCACCACACCGCCGATGCTGTCCAGCATGGTCGCGGCCACACCACCATGCAAAATCTCAAAAGCGACGTTGCCGATATGGTCTGGGGTCATCTCGACAAAGCCCTTGATCTGGTCATCCTCGACACGCATCTTCATGCCAATCAGCTTTACAAACGGGCACTGGTTATAGGCTTTGCACAGTTGTTTGTGGATCACCTCAATCGGGATCTCGGTCGCCGCCAGCGCCAGATGCTCCATCGCACCCACCCACAGGGGCTGCACGCGCGGTGCGGCAGCAACTGCTGCTGCAGCGCTATCGGTCGCGGCGTCTACGGGCTGCGCAGGCTGGTCTGGCGTTTTGTTTACATCAGGCATCAATCAATCTTCCTCTACCGCGTCAATCAGGTCTAAAATAGGACGCTATATTAAAGTGAATATCAGTGGAATAGCATGACTCTTTCGTTTAATCGCGGCGCATTTCCGGCCACCCGACTCCGTCGCCTGCGTAAACATGACAATGTCCGCAGCATGGTCAGCGAAACTACCCTGCTGCCTGCACACCTGATCGCCCCGGTCTTTGTCCTGCCGGGACAGAATCAGCGCCAAGCGATCCACAGCATGCCCGGTGTCGACCGGATGTCCATTGATCTGCTGCTCCAATACTCTGAAACCTTGCTGGGTCTGGGTGTGAGCAAACTGGCGCTGTTTCCCGTCACGCCGCAAGAAGACAAAAGTGCCGGTGCAGAAGCCGCATGGCGCGAAGACGGCCTCGCCCAAACGGCGATCCGTACGCTTAAAAAAGAGCTGCCGGAGATGGTGCTGATCAGCGATGGCGCGCTCGACCCCTATACCCTGAGTGGTCAGGACGGCCTGACGGATGCAGCAGGCTATGTGATCAACGACGAGACGGTAGAGGCCTTGGTCAAACAAGCGCTGAGCCACGCTGCGGCTGGCGTGGACATCGTCGCGCCCAGCGACATGATGGACGGCCGCATCGGTGCGATCCGCAGTGCATTAGAGGCCAATGGCTATATCCACACCGCCATCATGGCTTACTCAGCCAAATTTGCCTCAAACTACTACGGTCCATTTCGCGATGCGGTGGGCAGCGCGGCAAATCTCAAAGGTGGTAATAAAAAGAGCTACCAGCTCGACTACGGCAACCGCAATGAAGCCTTGCACGAAGTCGCACTCGATCTGCAGGAAGGCGCCGACATGGTCATGGTCAAACCCGGCCAGCCCTATCTCGATCTGGTGCGTGAGGTGAAAGATACCTTTGGCGTGCCGACCTTTGCCTATCAAGTCAGCGGCGAATACGCCATGCATATGGCCGCCATCCAAAACGGCTGGCTATCCGAGGCCGTGATCCTCGAATCCCTGCTCGGTTTCCGCCGTGCCGGTGCCGACGGCATCCTGACCTACTTTGCCGAGAAAGCGGCACGGATGCTGCAGGCGAACTAAACCATCGCTGCAAAAAAAAAAGCCTTCTCATACATCAGCATGGGAAGGCTTTTTTTATGCTGTCGGCTAAATCACAACTCGCCCAGCACCCGCTCAAACTCGGGTTGTTTGACCTCGCCGACGATGCGGCTGACTTCCATGCCTTGCTGGTAGAAAATCAGCACTGGAGGGCCAAAGACATTGAGCTGGGTCAGGACGGCTTTGCTGTCGGCATTGCTTTCGGTCACGTCGAGTTTGACGCGTGTCCATGTCGAGAGGTTATTGATGTTTTGACCGCTAAACAGCTCGCGCTCCATGACACGGCAGCTCACACACCAGTCGGCATAGACATCTACCAATAGACGCGTATGTTTTTGCTGCAGGGTTTTGAGCTCGGCCATGCTGTGGATGACGGGGGCTGGCTGGGTAAAGCCAAGGTTTTGCGCTTGTTTGCGCAGACCCATCAGTGGATGCCATGGGTCGCTCTGACCGGCCGCGACACCCGCCAACTGCAGTAGTCCCCATGCGAAGACAATAAAGGTCAGCACTTGGGTCATAAAACGACCGCGACCCTGCCAACGCTAAAACCACACGGCAAAAGCCATGGTCAGTCCCGACCAGAGGAACAGCATCAGGCTGTTGTCAAAGATAC
>JASLJP010000162.1 GCA_030152425.1 Aquirhabdus sp. | reverse complement strand
ATTCGATACTGGCGCACCATTCACGTCACGGACTTGGGTCAGTACGGTAGTATGGGCTTTAGGTGCCAGTACCGACACACCGGCTTGCAAGGTCGCATCAGACGGGAACGTGGAGATAAACTGCAATGAGCCTGCGATACTGTTGCCATGGAAACCGATCAAAAGCGAGGCAGTGCCAGGTGATCCAGAAGTCAGTGTAGTTGTTGCTGTACCGACAAAACCGCCTGAGCCATTCGGTGCGCCATCAGTCACAGACACGGAGGATGCAGCCAGTGTGCCTTCAGTGGTGGTGAACGTCACAGGATTGTTTTGCAGTTCAGCGAGGGTCGTTGCGGTTACTTTAATTGCAATCGTTGCTGGCTCATTGATCTTGACCTGTGTACTGGTCGATGGCAAGAAACTCAGATTTTGATTTGGAATTGCCGTGGAAATGGTGACACTGTTATTGCTGTCCTGAATCAGTTTGACATTAGTACCGATCAGTTGAGCACTCAGGGTCAGTTGGCCGCCTGCAGCAGCGACTTTGGCCTGTGGCACCAGAATCGAAGCCAAGCCTGCTGAGTTGGTGGTCGCAGTGCCGACCAGCGCTTTAGCGCTATCGTACAATTTAACCACTGCGTTGCCAATTGGCGCACCACCGCCGTCAACTGCAGTCGCCGTAATATTAGCACTGGCACCAACATCAACGGTAGAAATGTTGGTCGCGATATTCAGTTTGGTGCCTTCAGCCGGAATCGTAACTTTCTGTACGGTTGTGCCCCCACCTTGGGTCGAGGTGACGGTCAGAACGACATCGTGGTTGATGCGATAGTCCAGTTTGTTGTTATCCAAGGTCAGGGTGACTTTGGCCAGACCGTTACCATCTGTAACCAGTGCTGACGTAGAGTTCAGTGATGCGCCGGATTCCAATTGATTTTCAATTTTGAAGGTCAGGGGTGCGTTTGGAATAATACCCCCGGCAGCATCCAGTACACGGAAGGCCAGATCGACACTGTCACCGCCCGTCGCGAGTGAGGATTTTGCTTGAGAGACAGCGATTGAATTTGGTTTAGCCAGAGGAGTTGTAGTGCCGCCATCCGTGCCGCCATCCGTGCCGCCTGAGCTGCCACCAGTGCCGCCTGAGCTGCCACTGTCGCCATAAAAACCATCGCCACCACCGCCGCCGCAACCTGCCAGCGCTAATGCAGCAGCCAATGCTGTCACTTGACAAGCTTGCTTCATTTTATTGCCCGTTTGTAAATTAATATCCATAGTTGCGAAACCCCTTATCCCAAAAGAAACCACATCCTAGTTGCCGTGTTGCCTAAATGTTAGCTATTGGCATCTACCAATCCTATATACCGCTAGACTTTACTGTACTCCGAAAACATTGGCAATCAACAAACCGTCTTTTCAAGCAGAATATTGTTGTTAATTCTCTAAGATTCGCATCATTTATAGACAGTGTGTGAATTCCATCACTTAAAGTCCGACGCCAAACCAGCCATCACCGAGGTCTGCGCCAAAGTTTGCCAGCAGCGCAGCATAGGCTGCCTTCCCTTCTCCAGTCAGATAAGGACCTTCCAAAAAAATCATTTGGCGCATGCCCTGCCTGATCCAGCGCTCATCGACCCCATCGGTCTGGGTGATGTGTCCTGTCATGAGCAGAAAATTCGACCAATTGGTCATCACGATCCAAATATTGATGATCAGCGCTTCGATCTCAGCGGTGGTCATGCTCATGAGGCCGGCCTCGACAAAGCAGCGATAGATGGTCATGCCCTGCATCATGACCTGACGGGCAAATATGGGATAACGCTCTTTTAATATCTCGCTGGATTCGATCAGGTGATTACTGTCGCGGTGCAGAAAACGGTATTTCCAGAACTGGGTGGATAATATTTGAAAATAATTAAACTTGTCCGCCACCACCATGGGGCGACCTTCGGGAACTTGCAATAACCCAAGTATCTCATGCTGGTAGCCCAGCAGGATTTCACTGATAATGGCTTCTTTGTTTCTAAAGTGGTAATACAGGTTGCCGGGGCTAATCTCCAGCGCCGCCGCGATGTGATTGGTCGACACTGAGCGCTCGCCCAGCTCATTAAAAAGTTGTAAGCTTTTTTGCAATATCCGATCACGGGTTTTCATACGCTTAATCCCAGCTCCCTCGCCAACCATTTGAAACCACGATCCTTATAGCATCTATTTACGCGAAATCATAACCTTTGTGCCAGTGCATGGCATCACGTGAACGCGCCGTTCGCCGAAAAAGAATTGACTTTTTAGAGTAATTGCTCTAAAAAAGACTATCTTCATTTTGATGACTTGTCCAGCCATGAACACTACCGTCGCTCACGATTTTGCAAAAACCAATGCAGTACACCCAGATGTGCAACGCATGCACGACCTTTTGAAAGCTCAGAAAGCTGCCTATCGTGGCAATTCCCAGTCGACTGCCGAAGAACGTATAGAACGTCTGGCACGCCTGCGCAAGGCATTGGTTAAGCATCAAGATGCATTTGCTGAAGCGATTTGCGCAGACTTCGGTCATCGTTCCCACTGGGAAACCAAAATCGCAGAAGTCATGACCTGCTTGGAATACATCGATTATGCCAGCAAAAACCTGCGCAAGTGGATGGCCCCCTCCAAACGCCATATCGCCATGACTCATCAGCCTGCAAAAGGCTATGTGACCTATCAACCCATGGGTGTGATCGGCATCATGTCGCCATGGAACTATCCACTGGTGCTGTCGGTCAGCCCACTGATCTGCGCATTGGCCGCAGGCAACCATGCCATGCTCAAAATCTCCAGCTCGTCGGCCAACTTTGGCGCGTTGCTGCAAAAAGTATTGGGCGAGATTTTCCCTGAAAACCTCGTTGCAGTCGTCAATGGCGGCGGCATCATCTCCGACGCATTCTGCGCCCTGCCATTCAACCTGTTGACCTTTACCGGCTCACCGGCCATCGGCAAGACCGTCATGACTGCTGCCGCACAAAACCTCACCCCTGTTCTGCTCGAACTGGGTGGTAAATCCCCAGTCGTCGTGCATGAGTCAGTGCCGATGAAAGATGTCGCTGAGCGTTTGGCATTTGGTAAACTGTGGAACTCGGGTCAGACTTGTGTAGCGCCCGACTATGTCATGCTGCCCCGTGGCAAGACGCGTGAATTTGTCGCCGAAATGCGTCGTCAAATCAGCAAACTGTATCCAAGCATTGTTGCAAACCCTGACTACACCAATATCATCAATGACAAGCAGTATAATCGCCTGAAAAGCTACATCGATGATGCCCGCGCCAAAGGTGCTGAAATCTTTGAAATCAACCCTGCTAACGAAGACTTTAGCCAAAGCCGCAAACTGGCACCTACGCTGATTAGCGGCCTGACCCCTGACATGCTGGTCAGCGAAAACGAAATCTTTGGCCCATACCTGCTGCTGATGGAATACGATGCCATCGAAGACGCCGTTGACTATATCAATGATCGTGAACGCCCGCTGGCGCTGTACTATTTCGACTATGACAACACCCGTGCCCAGTACATTCTGGACAACACACACTCGGGTCAATACGGGATCAACTCAGTACTGACTCATTTGGTGCATAGCGATATGCCATTTGGCGGCATTGGCAACTCAGGCATGGGTAAATACCATGGCCCAGAAGGCTTTGCCACCATGAGCCATCAGCGCGCCGTACTGCACAATCCAAAGTTCTACAGCCTGAAGGTGATGTTCCCGCCGTTCGGCAATCCTGTGCATAAAATCATGGAAAAAGTGTTTATGCGTTAAGCGATTTAATCTTGAGCGATCTGTAGGCTAAAACGCACAAATTTTGTAAAATATTTGCTGCTTTTAGCCTGATCTCTTGAATCAGGCGCGTTTTTTTGGTATAAAACGCGCCTTGCTTTTTCCAAACAGTTTCAAATAGCCCTTTATGCGATAGCGGTGGATGGCTTACTACTCTGCTTAGTGGATTTAAGCATTGAGCAGTCTATCGGCATCTAGCCCTGTCTATGTGGCTAAGTCGATGATCCCCGTGGTTATTGTATTGAAGTTAAGTAATTAAAGTGGAGCGTCATCATGTCAAAGGT
>JASLJP010000157.1 GCA_030152425.1 Aquirhabdus sp. | reverse complement strand
ATTGCGCCAGCAGTTTCTCGCGGTTGATCCAGCTGTGATCGGATACGCCAGCCAGTTTGTCATAGACCGTCAGTACCGCCGTCATCGCCAGGCGACCCGGAAAGCTGCCTTTGCGGATTGGGAAGATATACGGAAAACGTACCACCATATGCGGCAGCTCGACCAGCAGGCGTTCACGCTCGATCAGCGAATGCTTGGTCAGTGCCACATCGCCTTGGGCGATGTAGCGTAGACCGCCGTGCACCATCTTGGAGGAGCGGCTCGACGTGCCCCACGCGTAGTCCTGCTGTTCCAGCAGTAATACTTTTTTACCCAGACGCGCCGCTTCCAGCAGGATGCCCGCGCCGGTAATGCCGCCGCCGATCACCACCAGATCCCATTCGATTGACGTCAGTCCACTCAATGCTTGACGATGACCCAGCATAGTCCACACTCACTTAAGTTCTTAATATGAAAATAAACAATGTCATGTAAGCGCAAGCAATCTCGCGGCTCACATGAACTTGTTTCTAATATGGTTAATCGTTTTCGATCAGCAAGCAGCCCGGATTGAGCTGTTTTTTGGGATCGAAATGCTCGACCATGGTTTTGATCAGGGCGATACCCTCTACCCCTTTCTCCACGCCGAGCCATGGCGCATGATCACGCCCGATGCCATGTTGATGGCTGGCCGTGCCGCCCATCCGTGCCAGTGCGTCGCCGGCGGCTTGTTTATAGACTTTCCAGCGCTCAAACAGCTCAGGATAGTTGTCCGAGTTTTTAAAGATATAGGTCGTGTAGATACTGCAGCCCTGACCATACATATGCGACAGGTGGGTAAACACCTGCACCGGATGCTTGCCGCTGGCGGTCTTGATCGCTTGCTCCATCTCATTCAGGCAGGCCGTGACCTTGTCCCAATTGATACAGGTTTCAAAGGTATCGACCGAGTAGCCGTGTTCCCATAGACCATTACGGAAGTACGGTGAACGGAAGCGCGAATGCTCCCAGATACCGCCCATAAAGCTGCTGGCGATATAGGTGCCGCCTGCTTCATCGATGGCGCGTTTGGCTTCAGCCAGCGCAAATTTGGCTTGGCGTTTGCTGCCGGTGACGCCAAAGGTAAACATACAGCGTTCGCCGTTTTTGCATTTTTTGAGTTTCAGCAAGCCGTCATAGGCTTTAAACAGCGGATGATTGCCGCCCAGCGACAGATGCGACTCGGTCTCCGCCGCATTGGACAGGCGCATCAGCGATAGCTGCACTTTGGCCTGCGCCAGTTGGCGTACCATCTTGATGCCCGCTTCCCAGTTCGGCGCAAAGCCGACGTGGAAGGATTCATGCTGTGCCAGCGGGTGGACGCGGACTTTGACTTCGGTGATCGCGCCCATACGGCCTTCACTGCCCATCACCACTTCGCGCAGATCAGGACCTGCCGAAGACGCAGGAATATCTTTGATTTCCAAGGTGCCGCGCGGGGTTTCCATGGTGCAGCCGGCAAACATCTGCTCGATACGACCATAGCGCAGCGACTGCTGACCCGACGAACGACTGGCGACCCAGCCACCCACGGTCGACAGCTCCCACGACTGCGGGAAATGACCGAGCACATAGCCGCGGGCTTTGAGTTGTTCTTCGAGTGCCGGACCTGCGGTGCCTGCGCCAAAGGTGGCGATCTGGCTGATCGGGTTTAAATCGAGCAGCTTATTCATTTTTTCCAGCGACAGCGTCAGCACCGGTGTGTCGGAGGCGGGCACGTTGATATGGCCGGCCACCGAGGTGCCACCGCCATAGATAATGACGATAAAACCCTGCGCATAGGCCCAGGTCAGTACGTCGCGCACTTCTGCGCTGGTTTCTGGCATGGCCACGCCATCGGGGAAATAGCCAAAATCGCCGGAATGCTTGGCGATCCAGTCGGGAAAGCTCTCACCACGGGCATGACGCACGCGCAGTTCGACATCTTGTGACACCAGCGGATGGACAGGCAGACGCGATGCAGGCACTTTGGCCATCACACTTGCCAGACTCGCATCGGGCAAAATGGTGCCTTTGCCGCCTAATTTCTCCCCCAAAAACTCCAAACCTTTCGACTTTAACGGAAAGTCGGTTGCCTCATCACCCCAGCCATTCCAACGACGCATAATGATTAACCTCTAAATATTGATATGAATTGGGTGTAGGCATTGGGTTAATTTCCATTTAACCCAACACGACGATGCCATTAGCCGATCCAGTGAGCAGGCGTACAGCGTCGATCTTTGATACTAATTGAGCGGTGCTTATCATGCAAAAGATGATGTGTACGATGCTTGACGGCATGCGCCTTTTTTATTGACATATTGCGACACGGATGGTCGTGGAGTGACGGATCACGACAGCGGCGCATAAAAAACCGCATCAGAGATGCGGTTGTCGGCATGCGCATCGGGCGCAGGATGCAGGGCTCAGCACGCTTTAAGCGAGATGAATCACCACTTTGCCTTTGGCGCGCCCCTTGCCCGCGTAGGCCAGTGCTTCCGCTGTCGCCTCGAAGGGAAACACCTGATCCACCACCGGGCGGATCGTGCCAGCATCGATCAGCGTGCCAATGCTGCGCAGTTGGTCGCCGCTCGGATGCATAAACAGGAATGAATAGCTCACCCCACGCTGCTTGGCTTTACGGCGTATGCCATAGCTGAGCAGATGGCTGGCCAGTGTAATCATCCAATTGGCGTTAATCTCTTTCGCCCATTGTGGATCAGGCGCCCCGGCGATGCTGATCAGGATGCCGCCGGGTTTAAGGACGTTTACGGAGTTCTCTAGGGATTTGCCGCCCTGTGTGTCGAGCACCACATCATAATCATGCAGCACATCGACAAAGTCGGTGGTCTTATAGTCGACAACCACATCTGCGCCTAAGGCTTTGACCCATTCGACATTCGAGGTGCCCGTGGTGGTGGCCACATATGCGCCCAGATGCTTGGCCAGTTGGATGCCGAAGGTGCCGATGCCGCCCGAACCGGCATGGATCAGCACTTTTTGCCCGGCTTTTAGCTGAGCGCGATCAACCAACGCTTGCCAGACGGTCAAGCCTACCAAGGGGATCGACGCTGCTTCATCCATGCTGATGCTCTGCGGCTTGAGCGCGACGTCGCTCTCCAGCAGGGCGACATATTCGGCAAAGGTGCCAATACGGTCTTTACTGATACGCGCATAGACCGCGTCACCGGCTTTAAAGCGCGTGACATTGGCGCCGACTTCGACCACTGTCCCGGCCAGATCGTTGCCCAAGATCAAGGGCAGTTTATACGGCAAAATCAGCTTAAATTCGCCGCTGCGGATCTTGAGGTCAATCGGGTTGATACTGGCAGCGTGGATCTTGACGAGGACGTCGTCAGCAGCCACGGTAGGCATTGCGACATCCGCGATGCGGCCGACTTCGGATTTACCATAGCGATCAATGATAAAAGCTTTCATAACGGGTTAACTCCACAGTGTTCTTAAAATTATCAGTGAGTCGTTGATTCTAAGC
>JASLJP010000090.1 GCA_030152425.1 Aquirhabdus sp. | reverse complement strand
CTGCGGGGCAGAGCGGTGGGCATTTTGGTGCCAATCTCGGCGTGGTGGAACTGACCATCGCCCTGCATCGCGTGCTGGATACGCCGCGCGACCGTCTGGTGTGGGATGTGGGTCATCAGGCCTATCCGCACAAGGTCCTGACCGGCCGCCGCGAGCAACTGACCACCATCCGCAGCAAACATGGCCTGGCGGCATTCCCCTGCCGCAGTGAGTCCGAGTACGACACTTTTGGCGTCGGACACTCGTCGACCTCGATCTCTGCGGCACTGGGCATGGCGCTGGCCTTGCGCTATCAAGCCAAACTGCATCCAAACACCCCCCCCGCCCGTGTAGCCGCCGTGATCGGCGATGGCGCGATGACGGCCGGTATGGCGTTTGAGGCGCTGTGTGATGCGGTCGAGCACAATGCCGATTTACTGGTAGTGCTCAATGACAACGACATGTCCATCTCGGGCAGTGTCGGTGGCCTGTCGCATCATCTGGCGCGACTGTGGCAGCAAGGCCAGTATGTCTATGTCAACGACGACGGTAGCCCGGAAGTGCGCAGCCGTCCGGATTGGCCGTTCCGTGCGCGCAAACCGCAAGACGAACTGCAGCACCCTGACAATCTGTTTAAGGCGCTGGGTTTTGAATATTTTGGCCCTGTCGATGGTCATGATTTGCCGGAGCTATTGCGTGTGCTAGAGGCGCTGAAAGACCGCCCCGGCTGTCGTCTGCTGCATGTCTATACCACCAAGGGCAAGGGTTTTACCCCGGCCGAACAAGACCAGATCGGCTATCACGCCATCGCTAAACTGGGCGGCAACAAGCTCGGTGCAGTGAGTACCAAGCATGCTATTCATAAACCGATTAAATATTCCGATATCTTCGGTCAATGGCTATGTGATCAGGCCGAGCTGGATCCACGCTTGCTGGCGATCACCCCTGCCATGTGTGAAGGCTCGGGCATGGTCGAATTTGCCAAGCGCTATCCGACCCGTTTCTTTGACGTGGCCATCGCCGAGCAGCATGCGCTGACGCTGGCGGCTGGCATGGCCTGTGAGGGGATCAAGCCCGTCGTGGCGATCTATTCGACCTTCTTGCAGCGTGGTTACGACCAGTTGGTGCATGACATCTGTCTGCAAAACCTCGACGTGACCTTCGGCATCGACCGTGCCGGTCTGGTGGGTGAGGATGGTGCGACGCATGCAGGAACGTTTGATTACGCCTTTATGCGCACCCTGCCGAATCTGGTGATTATGGCGCCAAAAGACGAAAACGAATGCCGCCAAATGCTGCATACCGCCTATCAGCATCCCGGACCTGCGGCCGTGCGCTATCCGCGCGGTGCCGGTGTGGGCAGTCAGATCGCAGCGGATTTCACCGCGTTGCCGATCGGCACTGCCGAGGTCATCGCGACGTTCAACGCAATCAATCCGCAAAAAATCGCCTTGCTGGCCTTTGGCAGCCGTGTCATGGCCACCCTGGATGCTGCGCAGCAGTTGGCGGAGACTGGTCTAGGCATCACCGTCGTCAACATGCGTTTTATCAAACCGTTGGATACGGCGCTCTTGGCAGCGCTTGCTTTGAACCATCAGGCGTTTGTCACCATCGAAGAGCATGCCGTGATGGCGGGCGCAGGCAGTGCCGTCAACGAAGCGCTGCATCAGCTCCGCGTGGTCAAGCCTGTGCTCAACCTCGGTTTGTCGGATCGTTTCCTGGCCCACGGGGAGCATGCCGATATGCTCAAAGATGAAGGACTGGACGCTGTGGGCATCCAGCGCGCAGTACAGGACTTTGTCGAGCCGTTAGCGCGTCCATAGCGCGCGAAAATAGGGCTGAGAGCCGTTTGACCCGCAGAGATGCGCACCGCGAGAGTGCGCATTTTTTATGCGTGATGCCGATCAATAAATATTACATTCCAACCCTAAAAAAGGCTTCATTCTGACCGGATTATCTTATACATTTGGAGGCGAGTTTTAACGATTGGAGCGTGTCAAATGACTGATTCAAGAGTAGACGATTCGACCCCATGTGATACCAAACTCACCCCACCAGGAGCACTATCTCAACCCATTGAATCCGATGATATTGTAGAAAATATCGCCAATCGTAGCACACACTCCCCAGACAGCGCCCCGCACGTTGTTGATCCCAGTCTCTCTCTCGTACTCCTGACACCGACACCTTCCATCCACACCGAATCCAGTTCGGCCACGCAAATGCGCTTGCCTGAATTGCCCATTTTGCCGTCCAGCGCGCAAGCGACGCCGGGAATCGACCTCGGTGAGCCCAGCGATGCCATCATTCACCCTGCCCCGTTGGATGGCGATGCGCAACCGATGGCCAAAACCATCGGTCAGTTGGCCGCGTCCATGGCACTGTCGGTCAAGACGGTGGCCGATGAGTCTGCCACCTGCTTAAACGCCCGTACTCCGGCGGTGCTCAATCCCTGCAGCAGCGATCAAGGCATCGTCTACGAGTGGGATTTCTGGCGTCCCCATGCGCAGTACCTGTCCGATACGCTGGCGCTGCCGGCCAGCCATGTGCCCCGTTATCAGCAGTCGCTGATGGATAGCTGCGGGCTGGTTGCTGCCGTACTGGCGCATTATGACCTGCTGCATATCAAAGAAGTGACGTTGTATGCCTTTAGCGCCAAGGTGCAGGACGAAGTGCAGTATCGTTTTCAGCCCGAGCAGCATCCCGCGCAGTCACCCTCGCATCCCTTACA
>JASLJP010000129.1 GCA_030152425.1 Aquirhabdus sp. | reverse complement strand
ACCCGACCAACTATGAGTGCAGCCTGACCGACGAGTAAGGCAAGCGATCAAAAAAGGGCTGATGATTCAGCCCTTTTTTATGATCGATGCATTTATCCGAGCAGCCTGCCCAGCACGCCTTTTTTGGCATTCTGCAGCTCGACCTTTTCAGTCCACAGTTCATTTATCTGGGCTTTAAGCCAGTCTTCGCGCGCCTTGGCCTCGACCAGTTGCTGTTCGAGCAGCGCGATCTGCTGGCGCAAGTCATGTTCGAGCGGCGGTGCGAGGGGGGCTGGGGTATCTGGCGCAGGGGCTGCGGCGTCTGGAGAGACGGCTTTTTTACGGCGGGGCGCTGGGGTGGCTGCTGGGCTGGCTTTTTTAGCGCGTAGCGGTTTGGCTGCTGTCGTCGGTGCGTCGTCCTGCGCCGCTCCGGCTACTTTGAGTTTGCCAAACACGCGCGTCATCTCGGCGGCAACCAGTTTGCCATCGCCTGCACGGGCGAGTTGGCCATTGTCGAGGGCTTTGTAGATGGTGGTCGCGGAGATACCCCACAGTGCTGCCGCTTTGTTGACAGACAGTTTGGTATCGGCGGCTATATGCATCGTCATCTTACCCATCCTGAACAACCCACAGCCGTGCGCGCTGCAGGGCTTTATGTCGCTGCATTATACTCAAAAACGGCGCAGGTGTAGGGCGGGCTGTCAGGCAGGAACAGGAGGGATGACAGCGACCTCATACCGGTTACGGCCATTGGCCTTGGCGGCATAGAGTGCTTCGTCGGCGGAGCGCATGGCCTGATCGACGGTCATCAGTGGCGTCGGCACGCACGCCGCGATCCCGATACTGACCGTGACCACGCGCATCTCGCTGGCCGGATGGGGAATGGCCAAGGACGTCAGCCGTGCCATGAGCCGCTCGGCATGCTCCTCGGCGGTGGTCATATCCATATTGGGGAATAGCAACACAAACTCCTCCCCGCCATAGCGCGCGGCCAGCTCCCCGCTGCGATGGGCGAGACCGCCGATCAGATCGGCGACCTGTTTAAGACATTTGTCGCCTTCGAGATGGCCGAGTTTGTCGTTGTAGCGTTTAAAGTGGTCGATATCGATGATCATGATGGCGATGGACATGCCGTAGCGCAGCGCGCGATTCCATTCGTCGTCGAGCATTTCATTCAGATAGCGGCGATTGGACAGTCCGGTCAGGCTATCCTCGCGCGAGAGCTGCTCGGTTTTATGCAAGGTTTGGCGCAGCAGCGTGGCTTGCAGAAAATTAATCCGCTCCTGACGATCCAGCCCGTAGGCCAGACACATGCCCAGCACGCTGGCCGCGGTAAAGGTGCCGTTGACCATCTGCCACGGAACCGTCGCCCCATCGAGATGAGTGAGCAAGATACCGATCACGCCGCCAACCCAGCCTGCGGCCATCGCCAGCGGAAAACGCAGCCCGACAAAACAATAGCTGAAAAACAAGATATACGCGGTGCCGATATAGGACAGTGGCGTCGCATCGCCGAGCGGTACGGTGAAATTGACAAATAAGGACAAGGCGACCGAAATCCCGGCACCGATGGTGGCATAGTAATCAAACCAGCGATCCATCATGCGCACCCACGACAGCGCCCACAGTGCCGCCACCACGCAGAACGCCAACGCATTGTATTGCAGCCAAGCCTGCAGGCTACCCGCAGGCATGAGCTGTAGAATGACCGAGCCGATCCCGGCAAACAACACCAGCGCGATCAGACCGTAGAAGCGAAAAATGGTAATGGCGCGGCGATGGTTCTGGCTGCGGTAGGCCGCCTCCAAGGTATCGTTAAAGCGCAGCAGGAATACACCGGACAGCAAGGCAGATTTAAGCGAGCTTTCCGACAGCTCATCAGCGCGAGTCGGGTCGGCCAGTGCAGGTTGGGGAGCACGGGAGATCTGGTCGTGCGCGGCAAGCTCGGCGGCAAGCGTAAAAGGCACATCTGCACCCTGTGGAACATGGTGATGTCCAACATGGGGAGTGGATGACGGTGTGCTACGCGTCATCAATGGAACATCCTGATCCGTCAATTTAACCCAGTCCTTTTCAATCATGGCGTCGTGCCTTCGCTGGCTCGACCGTGCGTACTACAGCCTATGGCGCGGCTCTGTACCCCGAGCAAACCCTCATGCGCCATGCTTTTGCGGGAATTTTGTGACCCAAGCCACATTCTCCATGCAAATACTGCGCCTAATTGCCAATGTTTAGCATACGCCCACGTTTGCGATTAAATCAAGACGCCCAAACGACCCATTACACGATGCTTTGGCCGCTTTGCTGCCCTGAGACTGTCCGAGGTGGCGTGCTGGTGTATGGATAGTCGCGTTGCCCGATAGGATCGATTATGACCCGATGAGTCAGAATGCTCGCCCACATATATGACAATATTTGTCACTTATTCAAGTGCGGGGATTGAATCCGGCGCAAGGATTCGGTGTGCGGTCAGATGAGTTTAGGGGCATCAGTTTGAACGCATCAGTTTGATCCGGGTGACGCCTTCGATCACACTGCCCTGTGCATCGGTAACCAGCGCATCAGGTTCCAGCGCGCCGTCTTTATACACCCCTGCGACGCGTACGCCGTTTTTAAAGGTCAACACGCCCGCGCCGACTTGTTTGTTATTGGCGAAAGCCCCCTCGTAGCGGCTGCCATTGGCATAATTCAGCACGCCATAGCCACTGACTTGGTTGTCGACAAAGCGGCCGCGAAAGACATTGCCATTGCTGTAAGTCAGGACGCCAGCTCCTTCAAACTTGCCGTCTTTGAAGTCGCCGATATAGTGGTGGTTATAGTTAAAAATCAGCCGCCCCTTGCCATCAAACCGCCCGGCCTTAAAACTGCCCCGGTAGCGCTCACCCGTGGTCAAGGTCATCACGCCCTGACCTTCGGCGAGGTTGTTGGCAAACTCTCCTTCATAGCGTGAGCCATCCGGCCCAATCTCCACACCGACGCCTGACTTTTGATTGCTGCTGAAATCTCCTTGATAGCTGCCGCCATTGGCATCGGTCAGCCGCCCCTTGCCTTCGCGATTGCCGAAGACAAAATCCCCCTCGTAACGCTCACCGGAGACAAAGGTGAGGACGCCTTGGCCATGGGCGCGGTTATCCTTGAACTCCCCGCGGTATATCGTGCCATTGCTAAAGGTTTCGCTGCCTTTGCCCGTCATCATGCCGTTGACAAAATCGCCATCATAATGGTCGCCATTGGCGTATTGCAGCGCGCCTTTGCCGTGGGGTTTGTCGGCACTGAACTGGCCGATGTAGCGGGTACCGTTGGCATAGAGCGCGATGCCGTAGCCGTCGAATTTATTGTCGACAAAATCGCCTTGGTAGCTGGTGCCGTTGCCATAGAGGATGATGCCGCGACCATGATATTTGTTATGGACAAATTCGCCGTCGTAGCGCGCGCCGCGTGACGAGGTTTCGACGCCATGGCCGTATTTTTCGTCGTTTCGGAACATGCCTTCATAGTGGTCACCCAGTGCGGTGTCGGCGACGCCATAGCCATCCAGTTTGCCCGCCTTAAAGCCGCCGACATAGCGCCCGCCACTGGGCAAGGTCAGCTCGCCATGGCCGTCTGCATCGCCATCGGCAAACTCGCCCTCATAGCGCCGGCCATCACTCCATGTCGCGATGCCGCGTCCATGCTGTACACCCGCCGCAAACTCCCCCTCATAGCGATAGCCGATCGCCGCCTCAAAAACGCCCTGCCCAACCATCTGGCCGTGGACAAAGTGGCCAGTCATGGTGCCTTCAAACTGACCCAGCCGATACCACTGCAGCACCCCCTGTCCCGCGCCATAGCCCTGCACACAGGCGCCCTGCCAGACCACATGCTCGTCTGATTTCGGGCTGGGGTTATACAGCTTGCAGCCCTGTGCATCGCTGATCCAATGTTTGGCATCGGTCATGGGGTGCTTGGCCATCTGTGCTGCGGCAGGCCGAGGGATAGCCGCATGGGGCGCTGCAGGTGTGGGTAACGTAGACGGCGGGATACTGGGCGTCGTTGCAGGGGTGTTTGGCGTTGGATCTGCCGTCGTTGCTGCCCAGCCGTGATCGGTCGGTAGCAG
>JASLJP010000050.1 GCA_030152425.1 Aquirhabdus sp. | reverse complement strand
ACCATCGCGGGGTAGTCTGCGCCCTCCGGCACGTCGATCAGACAGTTAGGGTCATTGGCGGCTTTATCCGACACGTACTTCATAAACAGTAGTGTGAGCACATAGTCCTTGTATTGGCTGGCATCCATCCCGCCGCGCAGTTCGTCGCAGCTGGCCCACAGGGAGGAATACAGCTCGGTTTTCTTGATCGCCATGAAACATCCTAAATACGTACTGATTTGTCTTAAATTTGCTGGGAGATTGGTGCGGATTTATAAGGCTTTGAGAGTAGCAGTATCATAACGCGAGGAGCTAGAGGCCAAAGGCTTTTCTTTAGCCAACAAGCGCCCCCCTTGGCACCCCCCGTGCAGCTATCTGTATCGATAAAATTCAAACCAGCCCTTGCTGATTTTGTCACACGCTGCTGCTAGCATAGCGGGCAGCAAACACCACAGAAATCAGGAACCCCTGCAATGAGCCTTTCACTGGATACCGCCAACCCCCACCATCTGGTCATCCGGGTCGGCGAGACCATCCACCGCGACGAAGCGGACGCCATGAAGCTGACCATGGTCAAACACATCGCCCAGCACGGCCATTTCCGTGCACTGGTGCTGATCAACGATGACTTTGAAGGCATCAACGAACACAGCGACTGGACGGACAACGACGAAGACGCGGTGATCCAGCCGCACCTGCAGCAGCTCGCCATCGTCGGCGATGCCAAGTGGCAAGACCACGCGCTGCTGTTTTTTCTGTCCGGCCTCCTGCCTGCCCCGATCAAGTTTTTTCCCAATGCGCAGATCGATCTGGCGCGGGCTTGGCTGGGCGATGAGCGGGTGTTTGCGGCAGAGTAGGCATAAGCGCGGCTAATTTAAGCAGCACATCTTTACAACGCGCCGCGACCCCTGCACACTCATCGTCACCGCAAAATTCGGCGGGATTACAAGACACTGTGCAGGGGCATGCCATGGATCAAAGCTACGGATTCTTTATGCCGTTTATCATTACGGCCTTCGTCCTGATCGGCATCGCCATCGCGGTCAAACGCTTTATCCTGCTGCCCAAAAAACTGCAAAAGCAATCCGAGCTGGCCGAGCGCGCGGCGTTCTTTCGCAGTCCGCAAGGCAACACCAGCGGTGGCCTCGATGCCGCCATGATGGACAAAATCAACCAGCAACGTAAAACCGACCCGCTGATCGGCGCGCGCCTCGGCAGCAAAGAGCTGACCGTGCGCCTGATGCGTGCCATGGGCGTGGCGCAAGACGGCATCCATGTCGAAGCCCTGCTGGCCACCGTCGCGGCCTACGCGGGCTATAGCTGTCAGGCCAGCCTGCGCGCCGAGCTGATCGACGACAAAGGCCAGACCGAGCAAAGCGTGTTTGCCATCATGCAGGGCAAAGACGGCAAAAAATACTACTTCGGCAGCCCGCTGAATAAAGCCGTGGCTGAGTCGCCCAACTCGATCTGGAGCATGGCCGCAGGCGCCGCCCAGCAGAACGGCGCAACCGCACAGGTCGATGTGATCGAGATCTTTAAATACGTTGCCGCCAGCATCGGTGGCCCGGCCTTTGGCGTGCCGCGCATCCCGGCGGGACATAGCATCGGCGATGCCGCGCTGATCGACCACGTCAAACACTGGCCCGCGCTACTGCCCCTGCTCAACCAATACTGCGCCAGCCCCAGCGAGTGGCCAGCGCTGTTTGGCTACGCGCTGCAGGACATCATCATCCACAGCAAAGGCATGATCGACCCCGACGTCGCGCTGACCATCGTCATGGAATGCGCCATCCCGATGTCCAAAGTCGACCTGACCACCGCCTAAGCGAGTCACCCCATGCCCGACATCCGCCAAACCGCCAACCTCGCACTGATCTTTGTCTGCCTCGTGGCCACGGCCTATGTCACGCGCATAGTCATCAGCTATGTCTGGCAGCGCTTTCGCTTTCTGTATGGCAAAAAACCCACCGCGACCCCGCCTGCCCTACCGCCATCCAGCAGAGACCCCGACGCGCCGTAAACCCTTACCGATTGGCCTAAACTGACATTTTTCGACAGTCTGTCTGAAAACGTATAGATAGCACTTGCATGCCCGCCGCCCACATCGTACTCTTTAGTAGCGACAGGTCATAACAACAAATTGCGCGAGGTAAAATACCAACGCGGACTCAAGTTTTTTGGGGCAGATCATACATGCAAACACTAAAAACCGATGCGCCCAGTAGCGCATCCTCCCTCGGCGGCGCGGGCGAACTGGAATCGCGCCAGCTAGAGTTTAGCCAGTTGCGCAACATGTCCGGTCTACGCTTTATCCATCTCCTGCGCCTGCCCCCACAGCTAGAACGCGCCTTTCGCGAGGACTATCGCGGCAAATCCACCGCCATCGTGCGCTACTCGGTCTATGGCCTCATCGCGCTGTATTTTCTGGTTGTACTGCCCATCGCCCTGCTCATCGACGATCCGCTGGAGGCCATCTGGCGCCAGTATGCGGTCTATCCGATCGGCGTGGCGCTGCTCATCGTCTGGATCAGCACGCAGGTCCAACGCCTGAGCCGCTATTCGGAGTACGCCCTGCGCCTCGGCGTGTGGATGTCGCTGACCGGCACGATCTATGGCGCCATGGTGCTGGGCAATAGCCTGCTCGGTCAGGTGGCGGGCTGCGAGACCATCTATGTGCTGGTCGTGGCCTTTTCACTGCTCATGCTGCGCACGCTGGCCGTGCTGGGCAGCGCCATCAGCGCCTTTCTGGTGGCCGTGGTGGCCATGCACCTGACCCAGCAGCCCGTGCCATGGGTCGGCATGTTTTTGTATTTTTGGGTGCCGCTGCTGATCTGCGCGGTCACCGGCTATCTGCTGGAGCACGCCGCGCGCCGCGACTTTATCCAGAGCCTCATGCACCAGCAGGACAAACTGCGCATGGTCAATGAGATGGCGGCACTGGTCAACGATGTCGATGACATCGACGCGGTACTGGCCATGGCGCTGGGTCGGGTCTGCGCCCATAACCGCTGGGCAGCCGGTCGGGTGCTGACCCTGACCCATGACGAGCTGCAGATGAGCGCCAGCCATCTCAGTAGCGAGCTGGCCGACGATACCCGACTGAATATCGAAAAAATCTGGCGCACGCCCCCGCCGCTATGGATCAAACAGGTCGCCGTGTCCGGCATCGCCCACTGGCAGAACTGGATCGACAGCTACGGCTATTTTGCGCTGGATCGGGCGCACACCCCGCATATGCACCTGATTTTTCCGGTCAAACTGGACAATCAAGTGCTGGCGCTGCTGGAGTTTTACGCCATGCAGCCTGAGCAGCCGGACGAGCGCCTACTGTCGCTGATGGACAATATCGGCTACCAGCTCGGCCGCGTCTTTGAACGCAAACTGCAGCAGCAAGACCTGAAGGCCAAAGCCCTGCACGACGTGCTGACCGGCCTGCCGAACCGCGCCTATCTGTTTGACCGCCTGCGCACCAACATCGCCCGCGCCAAGCGTGATCTGCACAATGGCTTCTGCGTGTTCTTTATCGACGTTGACCGTTTTAAATGGATCAATGACAGCCTCGGCCATCTGGTCGGCGACCGCCTACTGGTCGAGCTGTCCAAACGCCTGCAGCACGGCATCCGCAGCGCCGATTTTGTCGCCCGACTGGGCGGCGATGAGTTCGCCATTCTCATCGAAGCCATCGACGGCGAACGGCAGGCCATCAGCGCCATGGAGCGCATCCGCAGCCAGCTGGCCGAGCCGATCATGTTAAACGGCCACGACATCCACCTCGGCCTCAGCATCGGCATCGCCATGTATGCGCCGCACTACAATGAACCCGAAGAGCTACTGCGCGATGCCGACATCGCCATGTACCACGCCAAACAGGCCGGGCGCGGCACCTTCACCATCTTTGCCCACGAGATGCACGAAAAAGCCGTCGGCCGTCTGAAGATGGTCGCCGATCTGCGCCTCGCCATCGCTCAGCAGCAGTTTATCCTCCACTACCAGCCCATCGTCTGCATGAGCAGCGGCAGTGTGGTTGGCTTTGAGGCGCTGTGCCGCTGGCAGCATCCCGAGCACGGCCTGCTGCCGCCCGCCCACTTTATCCCGCTGGCCGAGGAGACCGGGCTGATCGTGCTGCTCACCGAGTGGGTACTCAAACAAGCCTGCACCCAGCTCAGCCTGTGGCAGCAGCAGGGCGACACCGCCACCAGCGTCAGTGTCAACCTGTGCGCCAGCTACCTGACCCAGCACGACATGCCGGATCAGATCCTCAAGGTCATCGCCGACCACGCCATCGACCCGCGTACCCTGCATCTGGAGATCACCGAGACCCATATCGTCAGCAATGCCGAGATCTGCATGACCAATATCAACCGTCTGCGTGCCGCCCACGTCGAGGTCTATATCGATGACTTTGGTACCGGCTATTCATCGCTCAACTATCTGGCCAACTTCAAGGTCAACACGCTGAAGATCGACAAATCCTTCCTGCAAAAACTCAGTGAAAACGGCACCGATGCCCATATCGTGCGCGTCATCACCTCGCTGTCGCACCATCTGGGCATGACCGTCATCGCCGAAGGGGTCGAAACCCACGAGCAGATGCAACTGCTGCAGGAAATCGGCTGTGACTATGCGCAGGGTTTTCTGCTGTCCAAAGCCGTCGAAATCGGCGCCGCCGACCTGATGCTGGGCAAAAAATTCGACATCAGTGGGGGAAGCAACCCCCTGCTGGAACAGTCGGCCTGATCCGTTGCGCCAGCCGCTGAGATCGCCGTCCGCGTCTCGGCCGTCTGCCCCGTATGGGCGCTGTACAGTGCTGTTTAACCAGCCACCCAACTGGCTAATTTTGTCTCAGCACGCGCAAATTGTCCGAAAGCCGACAAATCCCCCGCAAACCCGCGCCAAAGCCGCCTTCCTGCTACGACATCTGCATAAAAAAGTGCCGATTGTGCTGCTAAATTCATTAAAGTTCGTTAATATTTACCTCAGTTACACAGAGATAACAAAACCTGCATTTCCTGTAGGTCAGACCAGCGACGCGA
>JASLJP010000016.1 GCA_030152425.1 Aquirhabdus sp. | reverse complement strand
CCGGCTCGGCCGGTGGCAAAGGCATCATGATTCTGGCCACCGACTACTCCAGCGGCAATGACATGATCATCGGAAAATCCGGTGTCAAATCACTGAAAGACCTCGCGGGGAAATCGGTCGCCGTAGAAAGTGGCTTGGTCGACCACTTACTGTTGGTCAATGGCTTGCAAAAAGCCGGTGTGCCGATCAAATCGGTCAAGCTGGTCAATGCCAAAACCAATGAACTGCCACAGATTCTGGCCTCCGGCAGTGTCGCCGCGGTCGGTGTCTGGCAGCCCGTCGCCGGTCAAGCCCTCAAGTCGTCCCCCGGCTCACACCCGATCTACACATCTGCCGATGCACCCGGACTGATCTATGATGTCATCGCCGTCACCCCGGCCAGCCTCAATAGCCACCGCGCCGATTGGGTCAAACTGGCAGGCGTTTGGGACAAGGTCGTAGCCTATATCCAAGATCCGAAAACACAGCCCGATGCGCTCAAAATCATGGCGGCACGTTCAGGCGGCGGCATCACACCCGAGAGCTATAAAAAACTGCTCAATGGCACTCATTTGCTTAATCTGAGCAATAACAAAGGGGTGATGGTCAAAGCACAAGGCTTTAACTCCCTCTATGGATCGTCGTATTTCGTCGATAAATTTAATATCGAACAAGGCATCTACAAAACTGCGCAGCCAGTTGATGGCCTCATCGACCCGAAAGTGGTCAACGGGAAGTAACCCGCTCCTCACCCGTGTGCTGCCATCAATGCCATGGCTGCACATGCGGGTCTACCTCGATTATCGTTACCGTATACACGTCACCGCTAGACTAGGAAGTTTTCATTATGGCGCGAGCCTATAATCCGCACGCCAAGCTCTCTAAGCACACCCATTGGGGCTTAGGGCTCGCCTCGTTTTTATTGCCCATCCTGCTGTGGTGTGCGGTGAGCTATCTCCCGTTTATTTGGCATCCCTTGGTGCAGATCACTGATCCGGGCGCGGTCAGCTATTTTGAAAAAGACATGCGCACCGACCGCGCAACCTTCGCTGATGAGCGCGCGACCATGCAAGCGCAAGGTCAGCCGCTGCCGCAAGGTATCCCGGCCAATCCAGTCTATCTCCCTGCTCCACATCAGGTCGCCGAGGCGTTCTATACCGCCTTCACCACAGCTCCCCCACAGCAAGGTGATCCATGGCTGCATCAGAGCCTCTGGCACAGTATCAAGACCGTGTTTTATGCCTTCTTTATTTCATCGCTGATCGGGGTACCGCTGGCGATCCTGTGCGGGACTTCGCCGACCATCTCACGGCTGACCGAGCCGTTTGTCGAATTCTTCCGCTATCTGCCCGCACCAGCCTTTGGCGCACTGATGGTGGCGATTTTGGGCATCTATGATGGCCCCAAGATCGCGATCATCGTCATCGGCACCTTGTTTCAGCAAATCCTGATCATCGCCAACACCACGCGCAAGCTGGAGGTCGGCTTGATGGAAGCCGCGCTGACCCTCGGTGCGACACGTCGCCGCTTGTTGCTGCAGGTAGTGGTGCCGGGCATCCTCCCAGATCTGTATCGTGACCAACGCATCCTTTTGGGGTGGGCGTGGACCTATTTGATCGTCGCTGAACTGATCGGCACCAGCTCAGGGATTACCTGGTTTATCACCCAACAGGCTCGCTACCAGCACTTTGACAATGTCTATGCCGCAATCATCATGATCGGGCTGATCGGGCTCGGTATCGACTTGCTGCTGGCATGGCTAGGCCGCCGTTTGTTCCCCTGGGATAAGAGTCGTTGAGGAGTTTGAACATGAATGACATTGCAGCAATTGAAGATTCCGCACGGGCACATGAGGCACTGCCTTCTTTCTTGCCCGACTACCACCTCCAGTCACCCGAGGTCAAAGCCCGCTTTGAAAAACTCTACCAGCGCAAAATCATCCTCGAAATCCGCGGACTGGTAAAGCACTTTGAAACCACGCAAGGCAAAGTACTGGCGCTCAATGGCATCAACTTTGATATCTATCGCCGTGAGTTTGTCTGTGTGATCGGCCCGTCGGGCTGCGGCAAATCGACCTTAAGCCGCATCCTTGCGGGTCTTGAAACCTATGATGGTGGGACTGTCCTGCTGGATGGTGAGCCAGTCGAAGGACCCTGCCGTGACCGCGGCATGGTGTTTCAGGGCTATACGCTGTTTCCGTGGCGGACCGTGAAACAAAACGTGATGTTCGGTTTGGAGATGAGTGGTAAGGGTCGACTGGAAGCAGAGAAATCAGCGCTCCTGTGGCTCGACCTGATCGGTCTGGCGAGTTTTGCCGATGCCTATCCACACCAGCTATCGGGGGGCATGAAACAGCGTGTCGCCATCGCCCGAGCCTTGGTCAATGAGCCGCGCATCTTACTCATGGACGAGCCTTTTGGCGCACTCGATGCCCAAACCCGCTGCAAGATGCAAAAACATCTGCTCGAAATCTGGCGCAATATCGACATCACCATCTTGTTCGTCACCCATGATCTGGATGAGGCGATCCTGCTGGCCGACCGCATTTTGGTGCTCAAAGCCCATCCGGGCGAGGTACAGGAGATCATCGAAGTGCCCGTCCCGCGTCCACGCTCCGAGCGGCAAATGACCAGCCCTGAGTTTTTGGCCACGCGGGCACGTCTGGATGAGCTGATTCATGGCAATGCCGCGCCTGAAGAAGATGACGGCATTGCCAGCGCGCCCGCATTTGCACGGCTCACTTCGGTCACGGACAATGTAGAATAGGGCCGTGGTTCTTTCACCCAGACAGCCGAGCATGCCACATGAAACAGAGTAACAAAGCAGCCGACCGATCCGATGAAAAACAAGCCGACAAACAGATTAACCAGTCAGTCAGCCGGATCAGCCTGTCACTGCCGCAAGAACTATTAGTCGAGCTGGATCAGATGGTCGAAAGTCGTGGGTTCGACAGTCGCTCGCAGGCGGTTGCCGATATGCTGCACCAGCACATCACCGAGCATAAGCGCAGTGTGGGCAATGACACTATGGTCGGTACGATTACCCTGCTCTATGATCGCTCTATCCCCAACCTGCAGCGCCATCTGGCCGACCTGCAGTATCACCATCTGGCTGAGGTGATCAGCTCCCTGCATGTGCAACTGACCGAAAATCGGGTGATGGAAGTGGTGCTGGTACAAGGCCCGGCCAAGCAACTGGAAATCATCGGCAATGAACTGATGACGCTGCGCGGCGTGATCACCGGACGACTGCAACTGATGACCGCGGTCATGCCGCCGGTCTATGCCTAGCGCAGCCGGATCACCGGCAATAAAAAAGGAAAGCCGAGGCTTTCCTTTTTTGCATCACGCTGAAGCGCTTATTTGTCGCCCAAGATGGCAATCAAATTGGCTTTCACGGTGTCGATATTGTCCAGACCGTTCAGCTTGCTGTAGGTCGGTGCATTTTCGCCCGATGCAGCGCGCTTTTGGTAGAAACCAACCAGTTGTGCGGTTTCTTTGTGATAAGACACCAGACGTTTTTTGATGGTTTCAACTTCATCATCCGGACGGATCACCAGTGGCTCGCCGGTCACGTCATCAACGTTTTCGACTTTCGGTGGGTTGTAGACCACATGGTAGATACGGCCTGAAGCTGGGTGCGAGCGACGACCTGACAGACGTTTGATGATCTCTTCATCCGGCACGTCAATCTCGATCACATGATCGATGCCTACACCAGCCGCTTCCATCGCTTCTGCTTGCGGAATCGTGCGTGGGAAACCGTCAAAAATACAGCCATTGGCACAATCAGGTTGGCTGATGCGCTCTTTGACCAGATTGATGATCAAACCATCGGACACCAAACCGCCTGCATCCATCACGCTTTTTGCCTGAACCCCAAGTTCACTGCCTTCTCGAATCGCGGCACGCAGCATATCGCCTGTCGAGATTTGCGGGATCTGGTAGCGCTGGTTGATCAACTGGGCTTGAGTGCCCTTACCAGCTCCAGGTGGTCCTAGCAAAATAATACGCATACTGTGTCCTCTAATACCTTCAAAAATAAAAACAAAAATTTCTCTAAACGCGATGCGTCGCGGCTGGTGGTTCATCCATGCTTCCACCGCTACAACTTATACAAACATTGCTCACAACAATACCGATCTCATGCCTTGCACTCAAGCCATTTTTGTCGACCAGACACACATTTCAGCCACTTGCACAGCAACAATCAAGGGCGAATTCGATCAATGTGAAGCAAATAATCATTTCTGCCCGTCGCCGAGTGGATTACCGCGCGGGGTAATGACTCTAAATCTCCAGACTGGGCGCTGGGGTCGCCATGGCCGCTGATCCGCGCAGCGACCACCAGCGGCGTACCCCGCGCATAGGCAGAGGACAGCGTAAACTCCGGCAGCATGTGATCGGCATCCGATAGCATCACGTGCAGTGCGTGCTGCTGATTTGCCCGCGCGGACAACACGGATGCAGGAAACTTTTGCACCGCGAAGGGCATAGACGCACCGGCACGCGCCCGTGCATATACAAACAAGGTGTCACTGGGTTTAATTTTGGCGTGCAAAGACGCTGCTAATTGTACCGTAATTGACAGGCTGTGGTGTGTATTTAACACCCGCTCACCGCGACTTTTCGCAATCAACCCCGACGATGTCGCAGCCTGCTGCGCCTGTTTGGCGTGCTGCGCTTGGGCGATGGTTTGATCCAATCGGGCGATCAACTCAGGCGATGCATCGCCCGGACTGCGTGCCAAGCGCGCTGCTTTGGCCTTGAGCAGCCAAGAAATGGCGGCATCATACTGCTGATCTCGATAGCTTGCCAGTGCCAAGAGCATCAGCGCTCCTTCATGTTGCGGCTCGCGCAGCAAGACCTGCTGCAACAGCGCACGACTGGTCTCGTCTATTTTACCTGCTTGGCGCACAAAACGCATCTGCACATAGCGCATGCTGATGGCGATCTGATCCGGTGCCAAACGATGCGCATGCGCCAGTGCGGCCTCTGCCTCACGATCCATCTCTGCAGCATGATACCCCTCCGCGAGTACAACCCAGCGGTCGGCATCCATGGGGTGCACATAGGCATTGCGCTGTAGGACTTGCATAAAAGCCATGCCATGCTGCAGTGCATCGGGGGGTGGGGCCGAGACCTGACCTGACATCAACTGTTCAGCCACGTTGGCATACTGATCCTCTGCCAGCCAATATGCCCATAATGCATTGTAATCGGTTGCTTTATTGGATACAGATCCCGTGTGTGACTCTGCCCCCCCGATCTGCATACCATACAGGGCGAACGCCAACACCGGGAGCCACAAAAAAACCAGTCCGATCACCCGCAGGGGTGGCCGCTTGCCTAACACCACGGGCGCAGCCATGTTTGGCAAGTCTGATTCCTGCGCCTGAGTGGTGCCACGTTGCGCTTCTAGCGCGGCCAGCAGTTGGCGCTCTAGATCAGTTTTCAGCCCCTGATAGTCTGCGTGTGTCAGCCGTCCTTGCTGCAGATCGGCCTCGAGCTCACGCAGACGCTCGCGAAAAACAGACACGTTGAGATCCATCAGACTGATGCCTACTGACGTTGAGCGGCCTGCCTGTGGCGGTCGACGGCGCAGCCACGGTGTGATGACGACTAAGGACAGCAGTAACGCGCTGACCAACGCCGCACCCCAAAACTGCAGTCCCATGCTACTGACGATCATCATGCACCTCGGCCTGGGTCTGTTCCGGCTCCGCACGCTGGCTCAACAGTTGCGACAGCCGCCAGCGTTCCTCACTGCTGAGCGGCGTACTGGATGGGCGACGGCGCGTGTGGATCAACCAATAGAGTATGCCGATCAGCAGCATCAACGGCGGCAGAAACCACAGCAGCCATGTCGCCGGCTTGATCACCGGCTGGTAGCTGATAAATTCACCATAGCGGGTCACCAGATAGTCACGGATTTGAGCATCGGACTGGTCTGCTTTGACCATCTGCAGGATCTTGTGTTTGAGATCCAGAGCGATGGGGCTATCTGAGCCGGCCAGATTTGCGTTTTGGCATTTGGGGCAGCGATACACGTCGATCAGTTGATGATAGCGCTCGGCCTGCCGGGGCGTCAGTTCGGCTTGCGCTGTGACTTCACGTGCCGTATGACTGGTCACGACCTCGGTCGTCTGCGCTGCACGCTCAACGGCGACAGCAGGTGTCGCAGTACATAGCACGTTCAGCACTGCAGCGCAGCAGATCATTCTGAGCATCGTGCAGTCCCTCCTCGTTTGAGGCTATCCAGACATGGCCGCAGCTGTGTCTGCCAGACCTGCGCGTTGAGCTCCCCGACTAGATGCAAGCGAATCCGATGCTGGGCATCGACCACGAAGCTTTCTGGTGCACCGGTCACACCGAGATCGACGCCAAAGTCTCCTTGCAGGTCTTGCAGATTCATCAAAAAAGGATTACCGCGTGCAGCGAGATAACCCACAGCATCTGCCGCTTGGTCCTTATAATTCACTCCCACCACGATTACGCCCTGCTGAGCAAGCTGCATCAGATAGGGATGTTCAACCGCACAGGTCGGGCACCATGATCCCCAGACATTCAGCACAAAGGGCTGTCTGGGCAGGTCGGCGTTAGTAAGTACCCGTCCATCGCTCAAACGGGGTAGTTGAAAGGGCATCAGGGCACGCCCCGTGGTCGCCTGAGGCACGATGGTTGGATCGACGCCCAGACGGCTCCACAGCATCAGCGCCATGCCCATAAATACGGCCAATGGCAACAACCACAACAGGCGCTTGGGTTTAAGCATCATGGCTGTTGCTCCGGAGCATGGCAGTCTCGGCAGGGGGCACACCTCGCATGCGCAACCGATAGCGCGGGTCGCTGAGCGCCAGTATCCCGCCCAGCGCCATCAGCAGCGCGCCAATCCACAGCAACCGCACAAAGGGTTTGCAATAGACGCGTACCGCCCAAGCTCCCTGACGGTTGGACGCATCCAAGGGATCACCGAGCGCGACATATAGATCGCGGACGAGACTGCCTGCGATCGCAGCCTCGGTCATCGGCTGGCCCTGCGCAAGATAAATGCGCTTCTCGGGCGCAAGGGTGGCGACCAGTCGCCCATCTGCCTTGACGGTAAAGATGGCCACCGTAGCGTCATAGTTTGCGCCGCGCGCTGCCCGGAGGGCATCAAAGTGAAACTGGTATCCGGCCAGCGAGACGCTCTGCCCGACCTTGAGCGCCACATCGCGCTCATGACTCAGATGGGTGGTGAACGTAATGCCCAAGATCAGCACCAGTAGCCCACTATGCGCCAAAACCATGCCGTAATAGCTTCGGCTTAGGCGCACTAGCCCCCGCCACCGTGCAGGTGCCAGCGCACTCTTCTGCCACACATCCCATAGCAGCAGCCCCAGCACCCACAGGCAGAGCAGCAGCGTTGCGCCGGTCATCAGCGCATGCTTGCCGGAAAGTAGTAGCCAGACACCCCCACCGGCAAGACTCGCTGTCAGCAGTACCGCCAGCGCGGGCCAAAGCAGCGCCTGCCGATGGCGCTGGGGTTGTTGCTTCCATGTCGTGACGGGGGCAACCGCCATAAAGACCAGCAACAACCAAGCGAGGGGGACAAATAGCGCATTAAAATACGGTGCACCCACCGACAAACGCCCCAGCGCAAAGGCATCGGCGATCAGCGGATACAGCGTGCCCAGCAGCACCACCGAGGTAGCCACCAGCAGGATCAGATTGTTGAGCATCAATAGGGTTTCGCGCGACCACAGACCGTAGCGGCTCTCGGCGCTCAGCTTCCACCCCCGTAGGGCAAACAGCAGTAAGCTACCGCCGACGGTGACCACCAAGATCGCAAGAATAAACAAGCCGCGCTCAGGGTCGGCGGCAAAGGCATGCACCGAGGTCAACACCCCCGAGCGCACCAGAAACGTCCCCAGTAGACTGAGTGCAAAGGTGAAAATGGCCAACAGCACGGTCCATGCCTTGAACACCCCGCGCTTCTCAGTCACGGCCAAGGAATGCAGTAGCGCTGTGGCGGCCAGCCAAGGCATAAAAGAGGCATTTTCAACCGGATCCCAGAACCACCAGCCGCCCCACCCCAGCTCGTAGTAGGCCCACCAGGAACCCAGCGCGATGCCCAGCGTCAGAAATGACCACGCGGCAAGCGCCCATGGCCGCGACCAGCGCGCCCATGCCGAATCCAGCCGCCCAGCCCACAGGCCAGCCATGGCAAAGGCAAACGGCACAGCGCAACCGACATAGCCCATATAGAGGGTGGGTGGGTGGACGATCAGACCAAAGTCTTGCAGTAAAGGATTGAGGTCAGCACCATCGACCGGCAGCATTGGCAGGGTGTGGATAAACGGGCTGGAGGTACAGATGACAAAGGCGATCATCGCGCTGGAGACCATGCCCAGGATCGACAGCACGCGCGCCAGCATGTCCAGCGGCAGCGTACGCCCCAGCACGGCCACGAGGCCACTCCACAGTGCCAGAATCGTCACCCAGAGTAGCAGCGAGCCTTCGTGACCACCCCAGACCGCAGAGAGTTGGTAGTACCACGGCAGCAGACTATTGGAGTGCTCGGCGACATAACGCAGGCTAAAGTCATTGTGTAGAAATGCCGTCATCAAACAGCCAAAGCTCAGCAGCAGTGCCAGCATCTGGGCAAGTGTCAGCGATGCAGCCAGTTGCTGCCACGCTGGCTGGCGACTGAGTATCCCCCATAGCGGGATCAGCGCTTGGAGCAGCGCTGCCACTCCCGCCAATATCAACGCAAACGCCCCCAGCTCACCCCACATACCCACGCTGCTCCACGTCCATTCCGATCATTCACATTAGCACGCCTGCACGCTGCAGCCATGCGCTCTATAGCCACAAAAAAGCCCGCGATTGTAACATCGCAGGCTTTTACTGACTTGGCACTTATCGCGCTAAGCTTATGCACCACCCCACAGCGTGGGCGCTGTTGGCTTAGAAGCCAAAGTAGAGCTGGATCCCACCGGCGATCGCACCCGTCACCCCACCCAGCACGATCAGGATCCATTCATCTTCATGGAACGCTGGGCGCAGCAAGTTCTGGAACTCAGGCGGCGTGAGGCGCAGCAGGCGCTCATAGAAAATCTGGTAGATTTTCTGGCCACGGCTCTTGTTCAGCGAGGGGTTGGACACCGGCTTCATGGTGGCTTCGATCGACTTGTCGATCATATCCATCTTCAGCTTGGCGTACTCGGCAGGGCCGATACTCATTTGCAGCACGGTACGCAGCAGCGGCGTTTCCATGACGATATTGATATGACGTTTGATGATGCGGCGCGTCTTCAGCGCCCGCGAGCCATACATCATCTCTGACATGATGCTCTTGATCGTGATCAGCTCTTCGGTCACCACCTCGGCAAACACGGCAGACACTTCAGTCTGACGACGCATAAACGCACCCTGCCACGGGAACTTGCCTATCTTCGGCAAGGTCGGCGCAATATACGGGAAGCGTTTGATAAATCTAAAAATCTGCGGAAAACGGATCCAGACT
>JASLJP010000206.1 GCA_030152425.1 Aquirhabdus sp. | reverse complement strand
TGATGTCATCTACCGCATCATCCGCTGTTTCGAGCAGCGGACTAAATAGCTGGAAGTCATGCCACATGCCGGCGAACTCCTGATAGTCGATCTGCAGACCGGCCTTGTGACCGCGATGCAGCAGCGCGCGGGCATCGTCGAGCAGGATTTCTTCGCTGCCCACTTGAATCAAGGTCTGCGGCAAGCCCTGCAGGTCTGCAAAGAGCGGCGAGATACGGGTATCGTTGGCCGCCAGACCCCCACGGTAGGCATCGACCCCCCGACGCAGGATGGTTTCATTCAGCATCGGATCGGAGCGACGGTTTGCGCGCACGCTGTTCGAGCTTAAAGTCATATCGAGGAACGGCGACAGCAGGATCTGCGCAGCGGGCATGTCCTCGCCTTTGTCCCGCAGCGACTGCGACAGTGCCAGTACATGGGCGGCACCACAGGAGTCTCCAGCCAGAATAATCCGGCGACTCGAATAGCCGCGTGCCAGCAGTGCGGTATAGGCCGCCAAACCATCATTCAGTGCGGCTGGATAGGCATGCTCAGGAGCGCGGCGGTATTCCAACATATACACCGTGAGTTTGCCGCGCAGCGCCAACTGCGCACCCAATGCACGATGCGTCGCAGCCGAACCCGCAAAGAATGCGCCGCCATGGATAAACAGGACGGCCCATTTTGCATCTGGCTTGCCAGCGATGGTCAAACGATCCGCAGCGACACCGCCCAGACTGATGGACTTAGCCTCGACGCCTTTCGGCGCGGCGATCAAGCCCGAACCCAGCTCCATGCCCTGCCGTGCCATCAACAGTGGAATCGGCAACTGGCTGGGTAGTTTGAAGCTCAGACGTAAACCTGTTTTGATCGCCCGATTAACCATTGACTCTTTAAATTTCATTGCACATCCCTGAAGTCTGCACGCACCGCTCATAGCGACAGCGCGATGCCTAAAAATCTGTCGTAAAACACCCCATACCGCGCCAAGTGCGCGCGCGATCGCTCAGACCACACCCTCCCGCACCACGCCAAATGAGACGCAGTTAACGAAAGAGATATCGTACAAGCTAGTCAGTCTTTTACTGCATATTGTGTAGGCGCACAATAGCCCAAAGCGCATTATTTTTGGGCACTGTGGCAAATCAACAGCTTAGCAAAGCCTTAAAGTTGAGGGATTTGCATCCCACGTTGTACGGCCGGACGGCTACCCACCCGTAATAGCCAGCGCTGCAGATGCGGCTTGGCCGCCAGAGACTCACGCAGCACCTCGCCCAAAAAAGTGGTCGCGGCATACGCCCATGGATAGATCACGATATCGGCAATCGAGTACGCCTCCCCGGCCACATAGGTCGACTGGGCAAGCTGGGTATCCAGCACCGCCAGCAGACGATCAGACTCTTCGGTAAAGCGCTGGATCGCCAGAGGCGATTTTTCGCTGGAACGTACCGCAAAAAACCCAAGCTGCCCCAACATCGGCCCCAGCCCACCCATCTGCCAATTCAGCCACTCCAGCGTCTTATAGCGCTCGCTGCCGGTCGGTGCGAGAAACTGGCCGTGTTTTTCGGCCAGATAGGTCAGGATCGCGCCGCTCTCAAAGATCGAAAGCGGTGCGCCGCCACCCAGCGGCTCATCGTCGACGATGGCAGGGATCTTGTTGTTGGGCGACACCTTGAGAAACTCAGGGCTAAACTGTTCATTTTTTCCGATATTGATCGTGCGGATTTGATACGGGATACCCAGCTCCTCGAGCATGATCGAGATCTTTCGGCCATTGGGAGTCGTCCAGGTATAGAGGGTAATCATAAGGAACGTGCCTGTAGAGTGCGGGAGATAGAAGGGATGCTGATCAGCTTATGAAAGAAATTCATATTTATATAATGATCATTACAAATATCATGCAGGCACACGACACGTCTGTCAACGACCGATGTGATATAATTTTTACACGCTAAACCCCGACAGAGAGACACCCCCATGGCAGAACGAGGACGGCCGCGCAGCTTTGAGCGCATCGACGCACTCAAAAAAGCCATGCATGTGTTTTGGTGCAAAGGTTTTGAAGGTGCATCACTGTCCGAGCTGACTCGTGCCATGGGCATCAACTCGCCAAGCCTGTATGCCACCTTTGGCAGCAAAGAAGCACTCTTTCTCGAAGCGGTCGAGCTCTACCGCCAGACCGACGGCGCTGCGGTACGCCTCGCGATCCGTGAAGGGGTAACCGCCAAAGAAGCCATCGGCGGTCTACTGAGCGCCAGTATCGGCTGCATCTCCACCCCAAAAACACCCCTCGATCCCAACGCCGCTGAATGCAACTCCGACGCCAAGGCACAGCCCACCGGCTGCCTGATCGTACTCTCTGCCCTCCACTGCTCCAACGACAACCACAACATCCAAACCCAACTCAGCAACCAACGCCGCGATACCGAGATCATGCTGCTCGAACGTCTGCTACAAGGCGTGCAAGACGGCGAGATCTCCAAAGAAGTGGATGCCGCTGCCATCGCCCGGTTTTATGTCACCGTGCTGTACGGCATGTCCATCCAAGCCCGCGACGGCGCCTGCCCCGACATCCTGCGCACCATCGCCC
>JASLJP010000189.1 GCA_030152425.1 Aquirhabdus sp. | reverse complement strand
GATGGTGATGATATGGCCTTGCGAGTGACGGTTACGATGGCCGATCATCGAGGCGAGCGAGGTGGATTTACCCGTACCGGTCGCGCCGACAAAGATGATGATGCCGCGTTTGGTCATGGCCAGTTCTTCGATGACCTTCGGCAGTTTGAGGTCTTCGACTTTTGGAATATTGGTTTCGATACGACGCAGGATCATGCCCGGGCAGTCACGCTGTACAAAGGCACTGACGCGGAAGCGGGCGCTTTCGTTTTTGTCGGTGATCGCAAAGTTACATTCGTTGCTTTCGGAGAATTCGTTGCGTTGCTTTTCACTCATGATGCTGGTGATCAAGTTCTGCACGACGTTTGCGGTCAGGGCAGTCTTGGTAATCGGCAGGATCTTGCCGTTCACTTTCATGGAGGGTGCAACACCCGCGGTTATAAAGAGGTCAGAGCCGCCTTTTTCGACCATGAGGCGCAGTAGGTCATCAAATTCCATGGTTTATGCTCCGTAAAAACCGCGCCCCATCCTATGGGGCGCTTTGAGTGCTGATTAAAGGAAAGAGTCTGGCTGTTTCGCCGCAGATTTCGCGACGAGCGGGGAGATGATCCCTTTATGGACGAGTCCTTTAAGCGTTTGATCGAGCGTGGTCATGCCGTAGCCTGCACCGGTCTGGATCGCGGAGTACATTTGCGCGACTTTGTTTTCACGGATCAAGTTACGGATAGACGGGGTGCCGATCATGATTTCATGCGCGGCGACACGGCCGCCGGCGTTACGTTTGAGTAGGGTTTGCGAGATTACGGCCTGTAGTGATTCAGACAGCATCGAACGCACCATTTCTTTTTCTTCAGCGGGGAACACGTCGATCACACGGTCGATGGTCTTGGCGGCTGAGGTGGTGTGCAGGGTACCGAACACCAAGTGACCGGTTTCTGCCGCAGTGAGCGCCAGACGGATGGTTTCGATATCGCGCATTTCACCGACCAGGATGATGTCTGGATCTTCACGCAGTGCCGAGCGCAGTGCTTCGTTAAAGCCGTGGGTGTCGCGGTGGACTTCACGTTGGTTGACGAGGCATTTTTTCGACTGATGCACAAACTCGATCGGATCTTCGATGGTCAGGATATGGTCGAAGCGGCGGTCGTTGATATAGTCGATCATGGCGGCGAGGGTGGTGGATTTACCCGAGCCGGTTGGGCCGGTGACCAGCACGAGGCCGCGTGGAAATTCGCAAATGTCTTGGAACACTTTGCCCATGTCCAAGTCTTCCATCGTCAGTACGCGCGATGGAATGGTCCGGAACACGGCACCGGCGCCACGGTTTTGGTTAAAGGCGTTAACCCGGAAACGGGCGATGCCGGGGACTTCAAACGAAAAGTCGGTCTCAAGGAATTCTTCATAGTCACGACGTTGTTTGTCGTTCATGATGTCATAGACGAGGCGGTGGACTTCTTTGTGTTCCATCGACGGGAGGTTGATACGGCGGATCTCGCCATCAACGCGGATCATCGGCGGTAGGCCAGCGGAAAGGTGTAAGTCGGAAGCCCCATTTTTAGCAGAAAATGCTAAGAGTTCTGTAATGTCCATATCAAAATCCTTGTGTCAATTTTGCAATTATGTTGTTAGGGCTTCATGTCCTAATCATGCAGCAGAAGTCACTAAACGCCTTGCTGTGATCTCTACTCTAGACCTACGACATTCGGCTTGCAATATTCCTTATTTCATATCAATTTACATGTGTGAACAACAGTATCATAAACGCATATAAAACAGTGCTAAAATTTTTATTTGAGACACCAAACGCCTAACGACGTGAGGCCGAAAACAGAGTACCTAGATAATGACCGATTTAACTGCCAATCGGCAACATGTTCTCAGCAAAATTCAAAATATATGTACGGATTGTAAGCGTCCTGCCGATTCGGTCTCACTTTTGGCGGTGTCCAAAATGCAGTCGCCAGCAGCCATCCGCGCACTGTATGCTGCAGGCCAGCGGATTTTTGCCGAGAACTATTTGCAAGAAGCGCTGGTGAAACAGGCAGAGCTGGCGGACCTTGCGATTGAGTGGCACTTCATCGGCCAGATCCAGCGCAACAAGACGCGCGATATCGCGGCGCATTTTTCATGGGTACATGGGGTGGATCGGCTCATCATCGCCGAGCGGCTGTCACAGCACATCAAAGATGCCAGCCAGACGCGGCTTAATATCCTGCTGCAAGTGAATGTCGACTTGGAGGAGAGTAAGGGCGGCTGCCTGCCTGCCGACCTGCCTGCGTTGGTGGCAGAGATCAGTCAGTTGCCCCATGTTGCGTTGCGTGGGCTGATGGTCATTCCGGCACCCGATCATGAGGATGCCTTTAGCCGTACCCATGCTTTGTTTGAGGCAGTCAGGGCGGCGCATGCCCAGCCTGCCGAGTGGGATACTTTGAGCATGGGCATGTCGGGTGATTTTGAGGTGGCGATTGCCGCTGGCGCGACCATGATCCGGGTCGGGACGGCACTGTTTGGTGCGCGCGGCCAGTAGGGTGTGAGCCGGTTGGCATTACGTTCAAGACAGTTACGCTGCAGTCCGTCAGCCGTTACCTTTTCTCCATTTTGTCAAGCGGAGCCTTGTGTTAGGCTGCTATGCAACAGTAATTGAGTATGCCAAAGGCTTAACCAGTGCAGCGAATGAGCAGTGGCGGATCGTCCTTCCGCAAGCGTCAGCATGATCTTCCCGCCCAGATGTCCCCATCCCGCGTCGTGACCACAGCCATGAGCTTGAGTCTCGCCCTGTGCGTGAGTGGCATGGCCGCCACACAGGTCTGGGCAGGTGTCGCAAACGGTGAAAACGACAACGGCAGCGCCGCCGAGTTTGATAAAAAATCCCTGTTTGATACATCCAAAAACGACAGCCCGAACACCGCGCGCACGCAAGGCGGTTCTGCTAAATTTCTGCCTGCTGATCAGGCATTTAAAGTTGCAGGCGAGGCCAAAGACGGCAAACTGGTGCTGGATTTTAAAGTCACTCCGGGCTACTACCTCTATCAACAAAAATTTGGCGTGATCCCCGAAAACGGCGTCAAAGTACAGGAAGTCATCTACAGCCGTCCGGCACAGATCAAAGACGATCCCGAGTTTGGCAAAGTGCCGGTCTACCACGATGACATCACGGTCACCGTGCCCTATAGCGGTGGCGGCAAAGTCACCGTGCGCTGGCAGGGATGCGCCGATGCCGGTCTGTGCTATCCGCCGCAAAGCCATGAATTTAACCTGCCGCAGCGCCTGTCAGGTGCAATGGCGAGTAATGCCAATACCATCGCTGCGGTGAATGCCCCGCTGCTGGGCACGATGGGTCTGCCCAATGGCAGTATCACCAGCAACACGCTGGGGCTGGCCAATGCCGCCAAGGGCGGAGAGCCGGTCAAAGCCAATCCTGTCGTGCCGATGATCAATGGCCGTCCGGACATCCGAACCAGCATCGAAAAGTCGGCTGGGGTACAAAGTATCCTGCTGCCGCTGCCATCCCCCAATGCAGAGCTGGACACCTACTACGGTGTACGGCCTTTGCTGCAGCGTAACCTGCCCAAGCCACCGCCATTGCAACAGGTCAATCCATCGCAGTCTACTGCGCCACTCGACCATGAGCCGAGTATCCCGCTTAATATCATTGCCCCTGCGCTCAGTACCGAGTTTGACACGGCGACGCAGCCTTCCATCGATGCCATGACCTCATCCACGACCGCCGCGACACCTGCCGTGCGCGCCGCCAAACCGCTGGATCTGGACCCGTTTGGCCTGAGCCAGCATCCGATCACGGCATTGTGCTTGTTGTTTTTGGCGGGTTTGGGGCTGGCCTTTACCCCCTGTGTGCTGCCGATGCTGCCCATCGTCGCCAATCTGGTGGCGCGTCAGCATCGTCAGTCCATGCGCCATGGCCTACTGCTGTCTGGTGCCTATGCGGTCGGCGTGGCCTCCTGCTATGCCGTAATCGGTGCGATCATCGCGACCTTTGGTCAGCAGTTCAATCTGCTCGGATGGTTGCAAAATCCGTTCATTTTAGTGATTTTTGCCGCCATATTTGCCATGTTGGCCTTGGCGAGTTTTGATATTTACACCCTGCGGCTGCCCCAGCGTCTGCAAACCAAACTCGACAGCTTAAGCCAGCGTGAGCACGGCCTAAGTTTTCTGCGTCCGGGCAGTGTGCTGGGCAGCGGTTTGACCGGCTTTGTGTCTGCACTGGTGGTGTCGCCCTGTGTCTCTGCCCCATTGGCCGGTGTGCTGCTGTCGGTGTCTACCGTGGGCAATCCGCTACTGGGGGCGGCTGCACTGTTTATGCTTGGCCTCGGCCTCGGGGTGCCGCTCATGATCTTGGGCGCGACTGAAGGCCGCTTCCTGCCCAAAGCCGGCGACTGGCTGAACTGGGTGCGCCAAGGCTTTGGTCTGCTGCTGCTCGGTGTCTCACTGGTGCTGCTCAACCGTATCTTTGACAACAGCCTGATGCTGTTCCTCTGGTCAGGACTGACCATGGCCTTTGCGGTCTGGTTTTGGCGCTGGCAGGGTCGCGGTCGTTTTATGACCCAAGTACTGACCTTTATCGTGTTCGCGTGGGGACTGCTACAGCTCGCTGGCGTCGCGGCCGGACAGAGCGACCCAAGGCATCCACAGATGGGGCTGCGCAAAAAAGCGCAAAACCTTGGCTTTACCCAGCC
>JASLJP010000176.1 GCA_030152425.1 Aquirhabdus sp. | reverse complement strand
GCGCTGATGTTGGTGCTGGCAGGGGTGATCTATTTCCAAGTCGGCAAGACCTTTATCCCGGCCATGGACGAGGGCGATATCGTCATGGGCATCGAAAAGCTGCCCTCGGTCAGTCTGGAAGAAAGCGCAGCGCTGGATCTGAAGATCCAGCAAGCGGTGATGAAGGCGGTGCCCGAAGTAATCGGCATCGTCGGTCGTGCAGGATCGGATGAGATTGGTCTTGATCCGATGGGGCTCAATCAAACCGATACCTTCCTGATCCTAAAGCCCCGTGACCAGTGGCGGATGCACAGCAAGGACGAATTGCTGGCCGAACTACGCAAGGTGCTGGATCAACTGCCGGGCACCACCTATAGCTTTACCATGCCCATCGAGATGCGGGTGTCCGAAATGATCATGGGCGTGCGTGGCGATCTGGCGGTGAAGATCTTTGGCAGTGACCTGCCGACATTGAACCGTCTGGCGGCTGAAGTCGCCACCGTACTCAAGACCGTCGAGGGCAGTCAGGATGTCAATACCGTGGTCAACGACGGCGTGCAGTACCTGAGTGTGGTCATCGACCGTCTCGCGGCTGGGCGTTTTGGCCTGTCGGTGGAGGACGTGCAAGAGGCGCTACGCCTGCAGATCCAAGGCGTCGAGGCCGGTACGGTGCTGGAGGGTAACCGCCGTGTGCCGATCCAGATCCGAGGCGCAGCCGATGTACGCCTGTCGCCGGGCGATTTCGCCACGCTGCGCATCACTGCGCCAACGGGCGAGTCCGTGCCATTAAGTAGCATCGCGCGTTTGGAGCGCGTCGCAGGTCCGGTCAAGATCGACCGCGAGCTGGGCAGCCGCTATAGCGTGGTGGTGAGCAATGTCAGCGGGCGTGACTTGGTCGGCTTTGTCGACGACGCCAAACAGGCACTCGCCGCCAAGGTCAAGCTGCCGGAAGGCTACCGCTTAAGCTTTGGCGGTGAGTTTGAAAACCAACAGCGTGCCGCCAGCAGGCTGGGTCTCGTCACGCCGATTGCGCTGGGCTTGATCTTCCTGCTGCTGTATTCCAGCTTCCGCTCGATCCGTCAGTCGCTGCTCGTGCTGAGCAATATTCCCTTTGCGTTGGTCGGCGGCATCACCGCCCTGTGGCTGACGGGCGAATATCTGTCGGTGCCTGCTTCGGTGGGCTTTATCGCCCTGCTCGGTATCGCGGTGCTGAACGGTGTGGTGATGGTCAGCTACTTTAACCAACTGCACGCCGAGGGCATGCCGCTTGCCCAAGTGGTACGCGAGGGCGCCAAGCGCCGACTGCGGCCGGTGCTCATGACTGCGGCGATCACGGCCTTTGGTCTATTGCCGCTGCTGTTTGCCAGCGGTCCCGGCTCCGAGATCCAGCGCCCGCTGGCCATTGTGGTCATCGGCGGTTTGATCACCGCGACGCTGCTGACCCTCATCATCTTGCCGATGCTGTATGCCCGTTTTGCCTTTAAGGAGTCGCGCCATGACTGATGTCTGTCTTCATTTACTGGCCGATCCGTCGCTGGAGGAAAAGCTACTCGATCGGCTGTTGCTGCATCCGGCCGTGCCCAGCTTTGTCAGTCAGCGCGCCGCCAGTCATGGCGGTCATAGCAGCGAACTGGATCAGAGCGAGCAAGTCTTGGGTCGCGGTGACGCGGTGCTGATCCAAGCATTGCTCAGCGCCGAGGATGCCGACGAGCTGCTCGATGCGCTACGCGCCGACTATGCCCACACGGGCGTCATGTTTTGGATCGTGCCCGTGGTGGCACGTGGAGTACTGTGATGAAACTACGCTATTTTTCGATCCTGCCGCTGTTGCTGGGTATGGGCGCTGTGGTGGCGGCAGAGCTTGCGATTCCGCAGGTCTTGCCGGAGTCGATGGCGCGCCAACTGCTGGCCAATGATCCAGCGCTTGCGACCGCCGAGAGTGCCTATGCCAGCGCCGACATCGAGGCCCAGCAGCAGCGGCTTTCGCCCTACGACTGGGTGGCCAAAGGCCAAGTGCAGCGCCGCGACTACCGCGCAGGCACGGGCAATGCCTCCGGCGCAAACTCCACCGAGTGGAACGTCGGCATTGAGCGTACCGTGCGGCTACCCGCCAAGATCCGTGCCGATCATGCCAGCAGCAGCGCTGCAATGACATTGGCACAGCGACAAGCCCAGCTCAGCCGCCGCCAAGTCACGGCAGACTTGCTCGATGCATGGTTTGGCTGGGTGGCAGCGGATGCTCATAAAGCCTTGCTGCTGCGGCAGCAGACAGCGGTCGCAGACAATGCCGCCGTAGTCGCCAAACGGGTGAAAGCTGGCGAGGCGGCGCAGCTCGAGCACCAGCTCGCCAGTGCCGAACTGTCCACCCTGCAGCGCCAAGTCAGTGAGGCGACCTATCAGGCGCAGACGGCTTGGACGGTGCTGGCCACGCGCTATCAGGCCACCGCCCAGTTTAAGCTGGAACGCGTGCCCGATCCCATCCCAGTGCCGTACGACGCAGTGTGGTGGCAAACCCGCCTACTGGAGGTCAACGATACGCTGGCACTGACCCGTGCGCAGGTCACCGCTGCCGCTGCCCAAGTACAGCGTGCGCAGGCGGATCGTCAGCCCGACCCGACCTTTGGCGTGTTTACCGCCAGTGAAGCCTATGGCCATGAGCGCATCATCGGTATCTCGGCCAGTCTGCCGCTGGGGGGCAAGCGCCGCTCCTTAGAGGTTGAGCGCTTACAGGCACAGGAAAACAGCGCGCGGCTAAACCTTGCCCTGATTGAGCGGGAGCAGCGCGCCGCCAGCCTCGGCGACTATCGCGCGGCGACCGGTGCGTATGAGCGCTGGCAGTTGGCGCAGCAGACGGCGACCCTCATGGCTGACAATGCGCGCCTCACGCAAAAGGCCTATGCCTTGGGTGAAGGCGATGTGCAGCAGTTGCTGCAAGCACGGCGCCAGTCACTGGCAGCCTACGACGAGGAAGCCAGCGCCAAAGTCGCAGCCCTACGCGCCTACTACCAGTTGCTGCTGCATGCCAAACTGCTGTGGGGAGACGGGTTGGATCGGTAAAAACACCGCCACCAGACAGACCAAAAGCGGATTACTCTCCGCTTTTGGTTGAGCGCTGCACATGGTTTTAATAGTGCGGCGGCTTCACAAAGCCGCCGATCACCTTGGCCATGAGTTCGGCAAACTTGATCGTGGTTTTATCCTCAAAAGGCGCGCCGATGATCTGAATGTTGACCGGCGCACCGCCTGCCGTGACCCCCACGGGTGCCGAGGTGGCAGGTAGCCCCAGCAACGTCGCGGGGGAGATCCACATAAACAGATCGAGATAATTACGCGCTTTGCCGTTGACGCGCACTTTGCGGAGGCCAAACGCGGCCGAGTGATCATGGGCAAACGCCGTGGTCAGCGTCGGCGGTGCCAAGATCACATCAAAGTCTTTGAATGTAGACATGAATTTCTCCCGCAGATGCAGCCCGCGCTCATGGCTGACCAGCCAGTCCAGATGGCTTAGACCTGCGCCCGCGCTAAACTGATCGACATGCTGCGGCGCTTTGAGGTATTTACCAAATTTGGCCAGACTCGGTGCTGCCCAGCCCATCATCACCCGCACGGCTTTGGGGACTGCGCCCAGCATCGCACTGCTCAGTTGGCGTGCATAGATGGCGTAGAGCGCACCGAGCTTGATCTGCTGTGGTGCCCCGACGACCACCTCCACACCCGCTGCGATCAGCGTCTGCTGCAGTTGGTCATAGACTGCGCGCATCTCGGCGTCGATCAGACATTCGGCATCATCGACCCAGAACAGCACCCGATATTTGTTCAGGGACTTATGCCGTGCTGCAGGCAGTTTGAGCTGCCAGCCGGGCTGCATATCGGGTGGCGTGCCCGCCACCACATCCAGCATCAGTGCCAGATCGGCCGCCGTGCGTGCCATCGGCCCTGCCACCGCCAGTGCCGGCTCGGCCAGCGTACCGCGCGGCCCCGGGATATGACCGCGCAATGAAATGATGCCATAGGTTGGTTTATGGCCATACACCCCGCAGAAATGCGCCGGAATGCGGATCGAGCCACCGATATCACTGCCCAGCTCGAGCGGGGTAAAGCCCGCCGCCAGTGCCGCCGCCGCGCCACCCGACGAGCCGCCGGGGGTCAGCGCGATATTCCATGGGTTATTGCTGGTGCCATACACCTTGTTATAGCTCTGTACATCCGCCGCGAGGTACGGCACATTGGTCTTGCCAAACAGGATCGCCCCCGCATCCAGCAGGCGCTGCACCGCATAGGCCGGCTGGGTGGGGACATGCTGGCTGTATTTTGGCGCACCTGCCGCACAGACCATGCCCGGCACTTCATAGGTATCTTTGATGGTCATCGGCAGGCCATGCAGCACCCCCCACGATTCGCCGCGCGCCCGCGCCGCATCGGCCTCATCCGCCCGTAGTCGTGCAGCGTCGATATCCAGTGCGATCACGGCATTCAAGGCGGGGTTCTTTTCCGCGATACGCGCCAGATAGCCCTCCAGCAGCGCGCGGCTGGTGATGCTGCCATCGGCCAGAGCTTTGAGCAGTTGGCTGGCGTTTGGATAGTCTGTGGGGCTGATGCTCATGGGAGGTCCTTGGCTCGGTCGGTTTTTTGAGAGAGTAGCATGGATGAGGGGGTTGGGCGGCAGGTGGTCGGTGGCCGATTCGCTAGTCATTTGCGGCCACCCGCCATCCATAAAAAAGCCGCCGCAGCCTGCTAAGGCATGCAGCGGCTCGGTAGAGCCTCGACCCTTAGAAGTTGTATTTCACATTCAGACTGGCCGTGCGCGGCGCGCCAACCAGCAGGGCGCCTTCTTGCTGGGTATACCAGTAGTTATGCCCTGTGAGGTTTTCGATGCGCGCGCGCAAGGTGATGGCATGGCCGCCCAGACGTGTGGCATAGCTGACGCCGAGATTGGGTGTGAAATAGGCCGGCAGCTTGATGGTATTACCGCTGTCTACCTGAGAAGCCCCGACATATTTGCCATCGGCATCCACCGACAGTCCAGCGATCTGTGCGACGTTGTAGCTGGCGTGCACTGCGGCGACATATTTGGAGGCCGCCGCCACGGTATTACCGTCGATGGCGGTGTTGGTTTTGACATATTTGGGGTCGAGCAGCAGCAGATTTGCGCCCAGCGTCCAGCCCTCAGGCGCTTTAAACGCGCCGTTTAGCTCCAGACCTTGATAGCGCACGATGCCGTTTTGCACATAGTAATTATCTGGATCGGCATATTCGGCACCGCGTTCGATGCGGAACAGCGCGGCGGTCGTACTCCATTGACGATGCTCGCTTTTGATCCCGATTTCATATTGCGCGCTTTTCAGCGGCGCGAGGAGCTGATTGGCATTTTTGTACTGTTCGCTGACCGTGCTGCCTTGTTCCAGCGACTGGACATAGCTGCCGTAGAGTGTGGTATTGGGCTGGGGCTTATACATCAGCGCCAGCGTCGGCGTGTAGACATTGTTTTTCTGATAGTCCGAAGTCTCCTTGCCCGTGGGGTCAAATCCGGTTTGCTGGTAGTTGGTGGCACGCAGACCAGCCAGCACTGACCACTGCGCGTCTAGCTTGACCGTATCGCTGACAAAAAATGCGGTCTGGTCGTAGGTGTTGCCTTTGTACATCTGCGGCGTAATGGTACTGACGTAGGAGATCACACTCGGGCGGTACAGATTTCCCGTGCCGATCTTGTCGTAGACCGAGTCGGTATTATATTTGCCAAATTCTTGTTGCCACTGACTACCAAGCACGATGTGATGTGCCACTGAACCCGTCGCGGCATTGCCGCTGAGCAAGGCTTGCCATTGGCGATAGCCGTATTCATTGGCTTGATCGTAGATATAGTTATCGTAGTCGCCCTGACGACTGGTGAGGATCGGAATGTCTTCGGTATAGCGGCGTTTGGTATCCGCATAGTTGATATTGGTCGAGAGTGTCCAGTCTGGGTTGAGGGTGTACTCAAGTCCGGTCATATAGAGCTGAAATTTGGACGCTTGGATGCCGTTGGTGGTCGAAGACAGATTGCGCGTGCCGCTGATCGGGCTGGGCAGCGTGGTGTCTGGATAGGCTTCCAGCGAAATATAGTTGGGCGATCCAGTGGCCTTGCGGTTCTGGATGATCGTATCGAAGGTCCACAGCAGATCCGGAGTCAGGCGTGCATCCAGCGCCAGCGATAGGGAGTTGCGCGTGGTATCGCCGCCTTTGATATAGCTACCACCCTGTTCATGGCTGGCATTGAGACGGTAGCCAAACCGATCATCGTCACCGACGCGGCCACCGAGATCGACATGCTCTGTCCAGATGCTATTCGATTTATAGCCCAGATCGACGCTCTGGGTGGGCTGTGCGGTGGGTTTCTTGGTCACGTAGTTGACGATCCCCCCGGGTGCGCCAAAGCCATACATAAAGCCGGACAGACCTTTGAGCATTTCGATTTGCTCAAAAGACTCAAACGGCAGCTCGATGCCATAGTTAACGATAGGTAATCCATTTATTTTAAAGCTATTAAAGTTATCCAGCCCCAGCCCGCGCACGGTGAGGAAGTTTGGTCGTGTCGAGTAGCGGCTACCGGAGGTGACCACCGAGGCGTCTGTGGCAAATACCTGACCGATGGTCGCGACTTGACGGTTTTCCAGCGCTTGCGCACTCACCACGGTGGTGGCAAACGGGGTGTCGAGCTGCGAGCGGCTCCCCAGTGCACCGCTGGCGGTCTGCTTGGTGAGCGACAGCGGATCGGTGGCATTTTTCTTGACCTTGACCGAGATGGTCGGCAAATCTTGTTCCTGCGGGGATGTTGCCAGCGGCTGTGCGATGCCGTCAGTGGCAGCATGGCTTATAGGACTGAAGGCACAGAGCGACATGGCCAACGCCAGCGGGGTAAATCTAAACGGTTTAGGCGGCATGATAGATTTCCTGAGTAAGGGTCTTTAACATAAATGTAAATGAGAATCATTATTGTAATGGGAATTTGTATCAAATGCGAGGGCTCGCCGCAGTTCGCTGTTTAGAAGGCCAGTATGGGATGGGATATAGGCGGCAGAGGCAGTTGTCTACGGCAGAGAGACGAAGTCTGGCCACAAGCACGAAAAAGCCGCATCTGGCATGCGGCTTTTTAGCGTAACGCGGGGGCAGATCAGTTTGCCGGAGTTAGCGGCATGGCCGCTACTTTGGATAGCCTGTGATCTTCCTGATCGCCTTGAATAGCGGCTGCAGGCTCGGATAGATCTTGCTATAGACCTCGTTGTAGAGCTGGTTGTATAGCTCGACAAACTCCGGCTGCGGATGAAAGACCTTGCCTTGATGGCTCATGGCCTTGACGGCCTCGGCGTGGTCTTTATAGTAGCCCGCGCCAACGGCGGCGTTGATCGCTGCGCCCAGCCCCGAGGTTTCAAAGGTATGCGGGCGCTCGGCAGGCAGGCCAAAGATATTGGCGGTGATTTGCATGATTTCATCGCTTTGCGAGCCACCACCCGCGACTTTTAGCCGTGTAATCGGCACGCCATTGCGTTTTTCCAGCGTATTTTTGCCTTGGCGCAGCGCATAGCCGATGCCTTCGATGATCGCGCGATACATATGGGCGCGAGTATGCACATCGCCAAAGCCGATGATCGAGCCTTTGGCTTCCGGCCCCGGAAACTTGGTCCCCGGTGTCCAAAACGGCTGCAGCATCAGCCCCATTGCTCCGGGCGGCGACTGGCGCAGCAGGTCATCAAACAGCAATTCCGGCTCGATGCCTTGGTCACGCGCGGCGAGCACTTCTTGCGCCGCGAATTCACGCTTAAACCAGTTCACCATCCAGTAGCCACGAAAGACCATGAATTCCGAGTTATAGGCATGTGGCACGGCGGCCGGATAGGCCGGCAAAAACGGCAGCGGCTCGACATACTTGCTGTTGCCGGTATTAAACGTCGCCGTGGTGCCATAGGAGAGACAGCCGACCTCGGGGGAGATTGCCCCGGCGGCCAGCACCTCACAGGCTTTATCCGCACCCGAGGCATACAGCACGATCCCCTCAGGGATACCCGTCTCGCGCGCGGCTTGGGCGCTGATCTTGCCCAGCGACTCGGAGGACTGCACCAATGGCGGCAATTGCGACGGTTTAAGCGTCAGCGCGCGCCATCTAAAGTCTAAGGCATTGGCCCACTTTTGTTTTTTGTAGTCGAACGGGATATAGCCGATTTGCGAGGCGACAGCGTCATTGAGGCGGTCGGTCAGCTTCAGCGTCAGATAGCCCGAGAGTTGGACGAAGTGCGCGGTTTTCGCCCAGATGTCGGGATGATCGACGGCCAGCCAGTTACATTCCGCTTTGGATTGCAGTTGCAGAATGATGTCCTCTTGCTGGACGGCCTTGATCGCAGTCTTAAACCACAGCGGCAGCTTGGGGAACTTGTCGGTGCGTCTGGAGTCGAGCCAGATCGTCGCCGGACGCAGCGGCTGCAGGTCTTTGTCCAGACAGATCATGGTGGCGCGCTGACAGGTCAGCGATGCGGCCACGACGCGCGATTTCAGCTCGGGATGTGCTTGCCATAGCCCCTGACAGGCTTTGACCAGATTCTCCCAAAAATAGCTGGCGTGCTGCTCTGCCCAGTTGGGCTGCTCGGAAAAATACGGCTCGATATGCTGCTGTGACTTGGCCACCAGCTGACCATGGAGGTCGAACAGCATGGCACGCACACTCTGCGTGCCTTGGTCGATGGCGAGCAATAATTCGGGTGATGACATGTCTAATAATCCTCGATGAGATCCCTCTCAATTGACCCAATGCGATTAAGCCGCAAACCCATAGTAGTTGGCAATGATCTGCTGATAACGCGCGACTTCCGCACGCCACGCTGCATCATCCCAGCCTAAGAGTTGCTGGCACAGGGGCTTTAGCGTATCCAGCACTTCGGCGCCGCCGTTTGGCAGCATATTGCCCGCACGCAGACGACGTAACATCAGGTCATCCAGATGCAGCACCATCTCATGGTTCAAGATCCATTCGGCCTGCGCCAGCAGATCTGCGCCGCGCGGCACCTTGACCAGCGGTGAGCTAAGGTTACACGGATCTGCGACCTGATGGTTAAAGCAGCGCAGCTTGCGATTGCTTTGCGCGTCTTTAAGCTGTTTGTCGTTGATCAGATGCAGCGCATGCAGCACGTCCAGCGCGATGAGGCGGAACGTCGTCAGCTTGCCACCCGACACCGACACCACGCCATTGCTGCCCGTCCACACCAGATGGTCGCGGCGCTCTTTAGAGGGATCGGCGCCGGTGCCCGAGCCGATGATCGGACGTACGCCAGCCATGGTCGAGATGATGTCGGCGCGCGTCACGGTCACGCTCGGTAGCTGGTGATTGGCCACTTTGAGCAGGTAGTCGATCTCGGCTGACGTGCAGTGTGGCTCGGTATTTGGCGACTCGCGATGATCCAGATCGGTGGTGCCGATACAGGTTTCCCCTTTCCACGGATAGATAAACACCGGACGACCATCATCCGGGTGCATGATGGTCAGGCAGTCTTTGATTGCGACTTTAGAGGCTGGGATAAAGATATGGCTGCCGCGCTGCGGGCGCACCTTGGCACCCGTCGCCGACAGGATATCCGCCCATGCGCCGGTGGCATTCGCCACTTGTTTGGCATTGATTTCGACAGTGTCGCCTGTGAGGCTGTCTGCAACCGTCAGGCTAAAGCCATCTCCAGTACGGTTTACTGCTTTGACTTCACTGTAGTTATTGGC
>JASLJP010000140.1 GCA_030152425.1 Aquirhabdus sp. | reverse complement strand
TTATGGGACACGACCTTCATATCACCCGTCGAGAAAGCTGGGAACAACATGACGGACCACAGATCGCCTATGAAGAATGGATCAAATTCGCAGAAGACGACAGTGATCTGATTAAAGATCAAATTGAAGACAGTGAAAGTGAGCCGCGTGACATGGTGCTCATCAATCATCCTTTTGCCCCCGTACCTCTTTATTGGTATGACGGTGAAGTCTATGCTAAAAACCCAGATCAACGAACCGTCAAAAAACTGATCAATATCGCATCCAAACTTGATGCACACGTGGTCGGAGATGACGATGAGCCGTATAGCGACTGGACGAAATACCCGCTACCCAGCCCCAAATCCTCATCCAAGTTTGCCTCTTTAATCGGCCGGTTATTTGGCTAAACATGATTATGCTTAAAAAAAGGGAGTGGCGTAATAGCCCTCCCTTTTTTATTGCCGTTTAAACGCCTTTCGGCCAGAGGCGGGTTTCGGCCAGTGCATGACCGGTTTCCAGCAGACTCTTCAGACTAGAGAGAATCATCGGCCAGCCCGTCGCGACCGCTGCAATAAACTTGGAGTCGGCGACATCAATAGTATGGGTAACGCTGAGCTTGACTGCATCGCCTACCTGCTCCAAGCCAATAGTGCAACGCGAGAAACCTTCTGCTCGTAGCTCGGGAACAAACTCATTGCGCCATTTAAGCACCAGCCGACTGGGCTTCACCACATCCAATATCTCACCGCCATCCCCTACGCGGCCATCGGGTAGCATCAAGTCCCAACTCGACCCTTTTTGCCATGTCGAGTCATGCCAGCACTCGACCCAATAAGCACGGGTCAGCTCAGGCTCAGTCAGTGCATCCCAGAGCGCTTCGCGGGTAGTTCGGATATAAATCACATAGCTAAAACGTGATTCCGCCATGAATGCCTCGGCTCGGTTGGGGGTAGGATGTCGCACCAGTATAGGCAGAATCCCGCTACACCATCAATCGATAACCCATGCCAATTTCTGTCAGCAAATGCTCAGGCTGCGTCGGATCTTTTTCCAATTTTTGCCGTAAGTTAGCCATGTAAATGCGGACATAGTGGCTATGCTCACTGTGGTTTGGTCCCCAGACATCCCGCAGCAGTTGACCATGGGTTAAAATCCGGCCAGCATGGCGGATCAGCACGGTGAGGAGTCGGTATTCTGTGGCCGTCAGGTGCACCTCACTGCCCGCACGCTCGACCGTGCGCCGCGCCAGATCCACCATCACCTCGCCAAAACCAAACTGCGCGGACGCGCCATTGCCTGTCTCGCGGCGGCGTAAATGGGCACGCACGCGTGCCAGCAGTTCACCGACGCTAAATGGTTTGGTGAGATAATCATCGGCGCCGGCATCCAGCGCCTCGATCTTGTCCTGTTCATCACTCCGCGCAGACAGGACGATGATCGGCATTGCCGACCATGTACGGATGTCTTGGATCACCTGCAGCCCATCCATGTCAGGCAATCCCAAATCGACGATGGCCAGATCAGGTGTGCGTGTCGCGGCATCAATCAAGCCACGCTCGCCACGATCAGATTCGTACACCTGCATGCCTTCGCCTTGCAATGCAGTGCGGACAAAACGGCGGATTTGTGGCTCGTCTTCGATCAATAGGATATTCAACGTGTCCATCTAGGGGGTATCCTCAGCGACAACTTCACTGTCGACCATACAGGGGGCGGTTTCGTGGGGTAACCGTATCACAAAGCGTGCACCATGCGGCACATTGGCCTCGGCATGGATGGTGCCGCCATGCGCTTGAATCATCTCCCGGCACAGGGTTAAGCCTAATCCGATGCCTGTGGTCGCTGACTCTGTCTGACCACGGGTAAAGCGCTCAAAAACTTTCTCTTCCATGCCCACGGGCAGCCCTGCGCCGTTATCACTGACGACCAGCTCCAGTTGCGGTTGGGCTGATTCGGCATCATGCAGCCGTGCGGAAATCTCTATCTGGCTATGCAGCGGGGTATAGCGCACGGCGTTTTCGAGCAAATTCGACAGTACACGGGCGATCAACAGTTCATCGACATGCGCCAGAGGCAGATCGGGGGCAAGCGCCACGCTGACGTGATGCTTGGCCAATCGGCTGGCCATACTGCGCAGCACACTGCCAATGACCTCCTCTATAGGTACCCACTGGCGATTGAGATTCAGACCACCGGACTGGAGCTTAGCCATATCCAGCAGGTTGATGACCAAGGCATGGATGGCATCGGCTTGATCCTCGATCGCCACAGCCAGTTCTTTGTGCTGATCCGGTGTCAAATCAGGACGATTCAGCGTATTGGCCAGACCGGCCAATGCGGTCACGGGGGTACGCAGATCATGCGATAGCGCCGATAGCAACGTGCCCCGCATACGTTCCCCTTCTATCCGGATCAACGCTTCCTGCGCGATTTCGACGAAGTGCACCCGCTCCAGTGCCAAAGCAATCTGGGCGACAAACGTATCGAGCATCCGCTGCTGCTCGGGCTGGAAGAGTGCATTGGTATCGCTGGGGTGCAAAGCCAGTACCCCCCGGGTACGCATCGGCGCGCGAAGTGGTCGATACAGCAAAGGACTGGCTGGTAACGTGTTGGTGAGTAGCCCAGCTTCGGTTTCACGGTCATAGACCCATTGTGCCGTACCGTAATCTAGTGCATTGCTCAGCGCAGGCGCTAAAACGATTGGCTGCCCCTGGTGATCTTTGGCCAGTTGCAGACGATCCTCGCGATCCGGGAGCAGCAGTATGACCTGACAGTGGAAGACCAAAGCCACTTGCTCCAGCGTGATCTGGGTGATTTGACTGGCGGTCAGTGCACCGGACAGCGTCTGGCTAAACACTGTTTGCCGATTGGCCCGCTGCTCACGCAAGGTGGAGATACGTGCTTGAAAGCGTAGACTGGCTGAGAGGTTAGCGATGACCAGCGCCACCACAAACATGACTAAAAATGTGAGCAAATACTGGGTGTCGGCTACGGTAAAAGACAGATGCGGCGGCACAAAGAAAAAATCGAAACACACCACACCCAGCACAGCAGCAAATACCCCCTCCCCACGACCAAACTTGACCGAGATGATCACGACCACCAACAAATACAGCATCACCACATTGGCCAGATCAAAGAGATATGTCAGACCCGTCAACAGCACCGTCACCAACGCGCAACCAATCGCTGCCCAGAGATAACCTTTGGAGTAAAAATTAAAATTTTGGAATAGTGGAATATCAGGCTTTACCGATGCCGCAGGCATGATCTCGTCTTCCCCGACCAAGACCAGATCGATCCCCTGCCCCGCCATAGCCAGCGCCGTCACCAGCCGATTGTTGGTTCTGAACCAATGGCGTTTCGACGAGCGACCAAGGAGGATGCGTGCGATGTTGTGCCGTTTGGCATAGCCGATGATTTGCTGCGCTAAGTCAGTCCCTGCAATCGTATCCACCGTTGCCCCCAAACTCTGTGCCAGCCGGAGATGGCTCAACACATCGTTACGCTGTGCGTCTGATAGGCGCTGCAGGTGCGGTGTTTCAACATACAGGACCTGCCATTCACTCCGCAGTGCTCCCGCCATACGCGCGGCACGACGAATCAGCCGCTCGGCACTGGGATTGGCACCGATACAAACCAGCACACGCTCGTT
>JASLJP010000058.1 GCA_030152425.1 Aquirhabdus sp. | reverse complement strand
GATGGTTGCCCGCCTGACCGCCCTCGGCGTGACCGTCGACCCTGCAGACTTTGAAGACGAATGCCGGCATGCCTATAGCTGTGTCTACGCCGACCGTAGCCATCTGTCACCCGCCGATCTGGTCGTGGCGCTGCTGTTTCTGCCCGAGGACAACTTGGCCAGTTGCACGCAGGCACTTGAGCCACTCTACAGCCTGCCCAAGCTGTATACTCTGATGCCGCAGCCCCACAGCGCCGCCCCGGAGCCGCGCAATGCAGCGCAATCCGGCTGGGCAACCGCGCTGAATATCGCCGGTCAGCTCGCCGCCCATAGCCTGCTCGATGCCCAGCGCGATGCGCTCAGTGTCTTGGAGTGCGTGCTCCCGGCAGGGGCAGCGCTGCCGTTGATCGAGATCAGCCATGACCCCGAGCTGGCGCGACAGCGCTTTGACCAAAACGCCCTTGGCTATCCGATCCGCGCGGTGGCCAATGACGCCACGCACCGCCTACCCAGCGGACTGACCCGCGCCATCCTGATCCAGAGCCGCTCGGCGCACAGCGCCCGCTGGCAGATCGCCATCCCCTATCAGGATGCCGCACAGGGCGGCTTTGCCTTTCAGACCCCGCGACTGGTCAGCACCACCACCCATGACGCCCACGACCCCCTGCTGATCGCCCATTTTTACAAAGGCTTTCACAGTATCGACAGCGGCGACCTGTGGCGGCGCTACTATCGGCCCGAGGGATGATCGTGCCGGCCGCTCAGCGCGTGCATAGCGCTGCCGAAACCGCCCACAACGTGCTGTTGATGCATGCTTTTTATAGTAATATCGCAAGCAATACGTGACTTGCGCTCCATGGACTCGATAACATCGAAACGGCGACCTAATAACATGAACAACACGATCCCCCTGTGCCGCACCCCCACCCTGCTCCTGCTGTGCATGAGCGTCCTGCTCAGCCCGCTGGCGCATGGAGAATACGACTTTAGCGACCCGCGCTATCGGGTCAAAAACACCCCCGCGCCGCAGCCCGTGGTCGCAGCGCCGGTCGCCCCTGCACCTGCAGCAGCCCCTGCACCTGCAGCCGCCGCTGCCCCGGTCGCCAGCGCACCCGCTGCGCCTGCCACCCCAGCCGCGACGCCCCCTGCCGCAACTGATACGGTCAACAGCACTCCACCGGTGGTCGAAAACGCCCCCGCGACCGCGACACTGGGTGCCAATCTGACCAGCGTCAGCACCATCCAGCCGCAGACCGGCGCTCAGGCAGCCCCAGCGCCGACCGCCAATGTCGCCGCCAGTGTCGCCGCCAACAATACCGCCGTGCTGACCCGCTTTCAGCAAGACCAACGCGATCTGGTCAACCGCCTGCAAACCCAGCAGCGCGAGCAAGCCAAAACCACCTTTGCCCATAAACTGCTCGGCTCGCTGTTTCCGATCCTGCTGATGTTGGGCGGGGCACTGTTTGGCTATATGGTGCTGTCGCGCATCTACCGCCGCAAAGACAGTAACCTCTATGGCCGCCCCAGCGCACCGCCGCGCAGCAGCGTCCAGCCCATGCCGCTGATGGCCGCCAAACCGCAGCCAGCGACCGCCGCGAAAGCACAGCCGCAAGCTGCCAAGCCCCAGCCTGCCCCACAGCCGCCCGCCCCAGCGCAGCCTGTAGCCGCCAAGCCTGCACCGCAACCTACGCCACAGCCACAGCCACAGCCACAGCCCACCGTACAGCCTGCCGCCAGTGCCGCCGCAGCCCGCGTGGCCAGCATCCTGCCAAGCACGGCCGCCGACAGCGCCGTGCAGCGTCCCGCGCGCAAGCTGGCCAATGTGCAAGTGCCGATCCCGCGTAGCAAAGGCAAAGCCGCGCATCCATTTACCGACATCGAGCTGCGCTGGGTCACGGCGATGGACTATGCCGCCCTGCTCGCCGTGCACAGCGCCAACATCCTGTCCAAGGGCAGCACGCTGGTACCGACCCTGCTGCGCACCCCACCGGAAGGCAAACTGACCTTTAGCCGTCTCAACGGCATCGATCCGGCCGACCTGATCGCCGCCCTGCCGCGCAACAACATCAACGGCGTCAGCGTCGACTGTCAGGCCGTAGCCTGGGTCAGCACCGCCTCGATCGGCAGTGCACAGACCAATGCCATCGCCATCCACATCTGCAGCTATGGCGAAGCACAAGCCGAGTGGCGCATCACCGTGCCGTATCGCGCCGCCAGCCATCCGCATGGCTTTGCCATCTTTACCCCGATCCTGACCGCCACCAGCACCGAGCCACACACCTTTCCGATGCTCACGCAGGCCTTTAGCCGCAGCGTCAGCACCACCACACTACAGGACGATCCTTGGAATCGTTTCCTGATTGAAAACGCCTAAGCAGACCGACGATGACTCACGCCCCAAAGCCGCGCGCCCAACCTCGCCGCATGAGCCTGCTGGCCTGCTACCTGCTGCTGTGCAGCGCCGCCCATGCCGAATACGACTTTAGCAATCCCGCCTATGCGGTCAAAAACACCCCCGACCACGACAGCCAGCAGCTCGAAGCCGCCATGGAGCGCCAGCGCAGCAATGCCGCCCGCGCCGAGGCCGAGTACCGCGCCGCCCAACTGCGCGAAAACAGCCAGCGCTATGAGTGGATCGTGATCACCCGCGACGGCCAGCGTATCCCGTTTGACGACTATGTCCGCGACCACCCGACCTACAGCCGCAGCCACGGCTATAGCGGCAATGACGGCGCACGGGTCAGCGATGGCAGTGATCGTGTGAACAGCTCAGGCAGCGCAAATCAATCCCTCGCCGACACCCCCGGAATCACCCCGCTGGATGGCACCCGCCCCAACGACCTGCCGTCCGCCCCGCCTCCGCGCGTCGGGTCGTCATGGATCCATATCTTGTCCGTATTCCTGCTCATGGGCGTGATCGGCTTTTTGCTCTACCGCCGCTTCTTTATACCCTTGCTTGCCCCGACGCCGCTGCGTGCAGCGCGCCCGACGGCTGCCGCACAGCCTGCGTCTCGTCCTGCCGCACCTCGTCCTGTCACGCCCCGCCCTGCTGCCCAAGCAGGCACTGTGGCGCTGGCCGCAGCGCCGGTCGCCGAGCCGCGACGCAGCGCCCCCACCATAGATTTTGTCCGCACCAATGCCACGCCCGCAGCCGCGACACTCCCTGCCGCGCCTGCCCCAGCCACCCAGTCGATCGCCGTCGACCCCAATGTCGCCCCGATCTGGCGCAGCGGCAATCAGCCCTCGCTCGAAGGCGTCCACGCCAATAACCACGTCCACCGACTGGTCGACGCACGGCTACAGGCCTTCGCCGCAGACAGCCTCGACGCGCTAGCGCCCATGCAGTACGGCGCGGTGCTCAAACAGGCCAATCTCGACTATAGCGCCGCGAGTCTGGCGCGGGTGGATGCCTTTCTGAGGCAATTGCGCGACAAAACCCAACCCCAGTATCAGGACTATGTCGACAGCCCCGAAAAGCGTCACCTCGTCCAGTTCCTCGGCTTTTACATCGCCACCACCATCGCGCGCCTAACCAGCCAGTCGATCCGCTGGTACACCCTTGACGGCCTGAAAGAACGTGCTGCAGATCCGCACCTGCCCGACGATCTCGAACACAGCTACGGCTGCGTGTATGGCGATGGCAACTTGAGCCTGCCCTTGGCACTGGTCTGCAATGCCCTGTTTAGCCCCGATGCAACCCAAGCCACGGACGTACTGGCAGAGGAGCGCAGCCGCCAGTCTGCCGCGCTCAATCCCATGCTGATGCACGGCTTCCTCGAAGGGGCAAACCGCATGCAACGCAGTCTGCCCGACCAACCATGGTCAAAATACCTCAAAGCAGATTAAACTGTCACAAACGCCAGGACACGCACGATCGAGACGGATCGCGCCGCATAACAGGGACTTACAATCATGACCACACCAAAACAACTGCTCACCGCCCTCTGGTTGACCATCCCACTCGCCCTGCCCATGACCGCGCAGTGCTACGAGCGCGGCGCCTTTGTGCCCAAAGACCCACCGCTGATGCCCACCGTCATCACCTATAGCGGCCAAGACTACAGCAGCAAAAACCCCGAACCCGCACCCGCCGAGCCAGTCGCAGAGCCCGCAGCCCCTGAACCGGTGGCCGAGCCTGCCCCAGCGCCCGCCGCTGCAGCGCCCGCGCCCGCACCCGTCGCCGCCGCACCCGTGACCGCCGTATCACCGTTTCCGACCGGTGCCAAAAGCGAAGGCTCGAATGCCTCGCAGGCCCTGTCCTCGACCCTGAAGCTGATCATCCTGCTGATCTGTGGCGCCCTCGCTGGCGGGCTGATCTGGTGGATGCGCCGTCCGTATACGCCGCCGCATGAGCGCCAGACCGCCGCCGATCGCGCCAAAGAAAAAGCCCGCTGGGAACAGAACGACGACGAACCGCTTTAAAACACCCGCTCGGGCAGTTGGCAAGATATACGCCAGCGCCCAAAGAATGGCGAAAAAAAAGGCACATCATGCCAATGCAACGGCGGATATGCCTGCCTTAAGCTAACCCCCGGCTAGTGCACAGCGCGCTGTCACCTGCCGCCTTACTGCTGTCAAATCATGGATGATTACGTTATGTTTGTCTCCGCAACCAACGCGCCCACTCCCAGCACGACACCCCGCTATGCCGCACTGCTGCTGGCCTGCACGCTTTTTGCGCTCCCCCTGTCCGGCACAGCCGCCGAGGCACTCTACTATAACAACAGCACCACCCCGACCCGCACAGACACTGGCCAGTCGCAAAACACCCTCAACGACAGTGACATCGACCAAGGCCTGCTGGATGCCGAGCGCGCCAAATCGCAGGCCGCACAGGTCAGTCCGGCAGATATCGCCGCCGTCGACCCCGACAAGGCCCTCATCGTCTCGACAGTCAAGCAAACCCAACAAGACGCCGCCGCAAGTCACCCCGCACCGACCAAAGCTACCGCCAGCAGCGGCAAAACCTCGCTCATCGCCCTACTGATCGCCGGCCTCATCGCCCTCGGCGGCGGTGCAGCATGGTGGTTTAAACGCAATAAAAAAGCCGCATAAGCGCGGCATTGCCAATGTGCAGGCAAAAAAAAGGGGTGCAACTTGCTGCTTGCACCCCTGTCAACCGTGTCGATCTACGCGGATAAACGCAGATCAAACGAAACCCACTGATATCCTATCTATCACGCAATCCCACGCCAACCGCTGTCCACCGCGACGCCTACGGCTCACCCCCTGAGCCTAAACCATGCTCCCCTCATCCGAGACGATTCATGCCGCCTGACGCGTCGGCGTATAGTGCGCCGCACGCTCTGCCGCATGAAGCGGGCTGGCTTTTAACTGGCGCAGCACGTTGTACACCGCGTCGATCTGCGCATTCTGCGCCGAGTACAGGTTGATCAGTTGCTCCTGCAGATCATAGATCGGCGACGTTTGGTCATAGACCAAGGTATGCGCCAGATTGCGGTCGTAGTAGATGCCGCTAAAGCACAACAGTACACTCTCCACATCGGGATACAGCACACTGTCATTCAGTGTCGCCAGACGGCTCTTCATCAGATCCGCAGTCTGTACGCCTTCTTCAAACAGCGCATTGATCCCCGGATAACGGTGCCACCCAATCCCTGCGAAATCGTGATTGTCCTTGATCACAGCCCAGCGATGCTCAAAGGTTGCAAACACGTCAGAAAAATCAAGTAGACATGTCATCTCAGCCGCAACCGGTTGTAGATAATCTCTTAACATTTCCTCTCTCCTCACATTGAAAATCTCAAGTGCCGACAGTTCCCAGCATCCGCACCCAAGTCTTGCAGCTTACAAATTTTGCATCCAAGCCCAATCCTGAAAGCAAACCTTGCTTTGTACACTAACGTTCAATTATGAATATTACGTGAAAAACACCGCCAAATGCTTACAAATAATTAGACATTTGCTTACACACTTGTACGCTATCAACTATGCAACCCGTATGCCAAAACCACAGCGCACCTCGCATTCGTACTGACCGGTACAGCTAAACCTGTGGAACGATTGAGTTTTTTATTGCGAAAAAATCACCCAATCACCTCCAAATCCCCCACCCACCCCACATCGCCCATCGATGTCTCACCCCCCCGCAGCCCACGACATCCCCCACCCTGCCCCAAAACCGCCAGTCACTGCACAACAACGCACCGCATTGGACACCGATGTACAAATGCCTTACTCCGCGCAAAAAAAAGCCCTTCATGAGAAGGGCGAGGACATGAGATGCTCGAGCGGTTTAATCCTGCGGCGAAAAACAGGCCTAGCTGCCGTGCCGTCGTCGTCTCTATACAGTCAAAAGTGCGCTCCTGACACGGCGTATTGTGCGCCACAAGACACAGTTTAGCGAATAGCTGCGTTAGCCACTTTACAAGCTCCAGACACCGTGATACAACGGATGTATTAATGTCTCAACAAGACCCCGTACACGGATATGTCAGATCTCAACATGCTCAATCTGCTCGCAGGTGACGCCACCGCGGTGGAAGACGTCAACAGTACCGAAGCCAAAATTTTGGCGGCGGCGTTGGCGCTGTTTAACGAATTCGGCCTGCGCCGCACCAGCATGGATGATATCGCCCGTAAGGCCGGTCTGGGCCGTGCGACGATTTATCGCCGCTATGCCGACAAAGATGCATTGGTCAAAGTGGCCATGCTGCGCGAAGGTCGCAAGTTTCTGGACGATATCCGTGCCGAGATCGACCACTATAACGACCGTGCGGAAGCGATGATCGAAGGCTTTGCCCTCGTCGTCATCAGCGCCCGCAACCACACCCTGTTCCAGCGTCTGCTGGTCAGCGAGCCGGAAACCATCCTGCCCTACCTGACCGTCAATGGCGCCGTGATCGCGATGATGGCACGGTTTTATTTTCAGCAGTTATTAGAAGAAGAGCGCTTGCGCGGCTTGAAACTGGTGGGCAATCTCGACGCGATGTCCGAGATGGTCACCCGCCTGTTTCACTCGCTGGTATTGACGCATAGCGTATCGCAACCCGGTGAAGACAAAGAACATTTACGCCGTTTGGCACACGATCTTTTACAACGTTTTATGTAATAGGTATCCGATCATGACGACCCATATTGCACCGACCCAAACACGCAAGCTGTGCGCCAAGCTGACCAGCAAACTCAGCACCGGCAACACCGCCCAATATTACGCCCTGCTCGCCCGTCTGGGGGTATCCAAGCCGACCGAAGAGAGCATCGAACTGTCGCTAGAGAGCGCCTCACCCGTGCCGATCATGACCCGCGCCGAAGCCTTGGAACTGTATGACACCCTGGAGCCGGTCGACGTTGATTTCATGATTGGTCGCTGGAACGGTGAAGGCATGCATACCGGCCACCCGATGGATGGACTGCTGGAAGCCTATAACTGGTATGGCAAAGAATTCGTCGACGCCGACACCGTGCATCCACTGCTGTTCACCAGCAGCAACGGCGAGATCTACAAGGTCAATCCCGGTCTGATGCCGATGCAACTGGCAGGCCGTGTCCCCGGCAACAAAAGCTGGCCAGCACGCAAAGCCTTTCAGCTCATGCAACCGATGATCTCCACCTCCACCTCCAAAGCCACCCTGCGCCTGACCGAATACCGCGGTAAAAAGAGCGCCACCATGATCTACGATCAACTGCCGATCCACGATTCATTTCGCAAGATCGACGACAACACCGTGATCGGGGTGATGGACTGCCAAGGCATGGATCAACCGTTTTTCTTTAAACTGCACCGCGATGCAGCCTAGACCCTGATTTTTATACAATTAATGACGCAATGATGTGCAAAAAATAACGTTTTAACCGCTTACCATCGCCTGTCAGCATGGTCCTTGGGCACGATTCTTTGAATCACTTTTATGCCTCGCGCACCCACAGCAATGGGTGCGCTTTTTTTTGCGTATTAGCGCACAGTTTTTGCATGGTTTTCTATTTACAGTTGGGTTACAAACCAGTACAGTTCAGGCAATCATCGACGATCATAGGAAGATCACACATGTTGCATAAGGGATTATTGTGCCTCGCGTTATTCGCCGCCTGCACCGCCAGCCACGCCAAAGACAAAGACTGCAGTGCCAGCAAAAACAGCAACTGCATCGCTGAAAGCCTGCGCGCCAAAACCGCTGAACTGACCAGCACCTATAACGCCCTGCACACCGCCACCAAAGCCAAAACCGAGCTGGAAGATTCGCAAAGCTCGTGGTCGACCTACCGCGATAAACAGTGCGGCGAATACATCGCCAAAGCCGGCGACAGCAGCGCCGCGACCCTGCAAAGCCAAGCCTGCAAACTGACCATCACCACCGAGCGTTTGCAGTTGCTCAAGTCATTGAGCAATAAAGCCGCCTAAACCCAGCCTCCACACAGCAAAAAGCCAGCATCATCCCTGCTGGCTTTTTTGTATCTGCGGCTGGCATCGCGTGAGCCAAACCGCAGGTTTCCGACTACGTGGGGCGGTTAGACCGCCGTATGAGGTGGGATCGATTACAGCCCTGCGCCTTGGAGACGATTGAGCTGTTGGCGATACAGAGTCACGGGGCTGGTGGCAAAGATATTGACCAGACCGGCGACATGGTTGATTTCATCGCCATGATTTTGCGGGTAGTCATCGCGGATGACCTGTCCCAGATGGTTGGCGCAGCGTGGCACCAAGCCATCGCTGTCGCCGGGGGTCACAAGGCCGGTGGCGACAAAGAAGACATCCAGCGGATCAAAGATATTGGTGGCTTTGCTGGTCCCGCCCCATGAATAGAACCGGATGCCATTGGCGGTTGCCGGGCCTTGACCACAGGCGCTGGTCGGCAGACCGGTCGGGTACAGGGCGTTGAATTTAGTCATTTCGGTTGTGCTGAGTTGCTTGATACCGGCGATGGTGCTTTGGTCATATTCATGACCCGAGGCGACACCGACCACATGGAAGAAGGCGTTGACACCCGCCGCGATGATCGGGGCAAAGATCGTACCCGCAGCACTGCTTTGCAGCTTCATCACAGTATCGGCGATCGGGATCGGGGCATTGACGCCGCCGATGGAGGTGACCGACGCGATACGGGTCGGCATCAGCGCGGCGACATAGCGGCTGTCGATTGCGCCTTGGCTATGGGCGACCAGATTGACTTTGGCGGCGCCGGTGATGGCGAGGATCTGTTGCACTTGGTTATGCAGTTGTTCGCCGCGCAGGTAGCTGGAATCGAACGAGGCGACTTGGGTCTCATACACGGTCGCGCCGTTTTTGATCAGATCAGGACCGATGCCGTACCAGTAGTCAAAGCCCATGGCGTTGCTCCAACCGGCCATGCCGTGGGCGAGGATCACCGGATATTTGGTTTTGGCATAGGTGGCGCTGGTGTTGGCGGTCGAGATGACACGGCAGCCGGTCACACTACAGGCTTGTAGGCTGGTGGTGGCCGCAGTGGCGATCGAGGTGGTCAGCAAACCGGTGGCGAGCAGCAGTGTAGACAGTGCGAGCTTCATAGCGTATTCCCTTAGCGAGGCATTGGTATTATTGGTTGTTCCGTATGTGACGAAACGTGAGTGCCATGCCTCGCAAATCCGCGACTGCATGAACTGAGCGCATATTGCCCAATGCAGCGCAGCACGTCATTGATCAAAGTTGCAGCATCATAGAGAGTTGGTGCAAAGCTGCGTATTCCCGATCAACGGTGTACGCCATGAGCGACTTGCCCTGTCCCGGCCTCTACCAAAACTCGACTTTGGTGTTGATGGTGGTAAAACGCGGCGCACTGTTGTCACCGCCGAGGCCGACTTTAAGATCATGGCGCTGGCCGCTCTTGTTGCCAAACAGCAGCATGCTCTGCTCCAGATG
>JASLJP010000046.1 GCA_030152425.1 Aquirhabdus sp. | reverse complement strand
CTGCCGAGCTTGCTGCCGTCAATCTGAAACGAGATAAAGCGCAGCTTGCCATCCAAGCCGTCAGCCAAGCTCAGGTCGACAGTGACATCGCCGAGCTGAAAAGTAGAACAGCCTTGGTTGCTCAGCAAGCTGCATTAGTGGATAAGAAAACCATTCGCGCACCTTTTGCTGGCCGACTGGGCATTACGACAGTCAATGTAGGCCAGTACCTGAACCCCGGTGACAAAATCGTAACGCTGCAAGCGATTAATCCAATCCATATCAATTTCTTTATGCCGCAACGCAGCTTGGGTCAGGTTAAAGTCGGTCAGACGGTTTCTGTCAGTAGCGATGCCTTTGCCGGTGCAAAATTCCCGGGACTGGTGACCGCGATTAGTCCCAAAGTTGACCCTACCACGCGTAACGTGCAGATCGAAGCAACCCTGTCCAATAACAGCTACCAACTGCTGCCGGGGATGTTTGCCAATGCCAATGTGGATGTGGGTGCCGAGAAACACTATCTGACGCTACCTCAGTCGGCGATCACCTATAACCCTTATGGCTCCACCGTCTTTATCGTTAAGAAAGCCTCTGCTAAAAAAGACAAAGATGGCAAATTGCAACCGGCCAATGGGCTTGACGTTCAGCAAGTCTTTGTCGTCACGGGTGAAACCCGTGGGGATCAAGTTGCGATTGTGAGCGGCCTGAAAGAGGGGCAAGAAGTGGTCACCAGTGGGCAGGTCAAACTGAAAAATGAAACAGCAGTCGTAATCGATAACTCGGTACAGCCTGCCAACAGTCCTAATCCTACTCCGCAAGAACACTGAGGCACGGCCATGAATTTTACCGACATCTTTATACGCCGGCCGGTGCTTGCAACGACGGTGAGTCTGCTCATCGTCGTACTCGGGCTGCGCTCTTTGTTTGGCTTGCCGATTAATCAGTATCCGCAGACCCAAAATGCGGTCGTGACCATCTCGACGGCATATTATGGCGCGGATGCGCAGACGGTCGCGGGGTTTATCACCCAGCCTTTAGAGGGCGCGATTGCACAGGCACAGGGCATCGACTACCTGTCGTCATCCAGCAGCAGTGGTGTTTCGACCATTACCGCCACGTTGCGATTGAACTATGACGCCAATCGTGCACTGACCGAAATCAACACCATGGTCAACTCGGTCAAAAACCAGTTGCCGCCCCAAGCGCAAACCCCGGTATTGACCGTCCAAACCGGACAGACCATTGACGCCATGTATATGGGTTTTTACAGCGACACGCTCCCAACCAATAACGTGACTGACTATCTGTCGCGTGTGGTCAAGCCCAAGCTGGACTCCATTCCGGGTGTGCAAACCGCGGAGCTACTCGGCGCACGCCAGTTTGCGCTGCGTGCATGGCTGGATACCAACAAAATGGCCGCTCATGGTGTCACAGCCACCGAGGTCAACGCGGCGTTGGCCAGCAATAACTACCTTGCCGCACTGGGCGCCAGTAAAGGGCAAATGGTCACCATTCCCCTGACTGCGGGTACGGATCTGCATACTGTAGACGAATTTAAAAAACTGGCCATTAAAAGCAGTGGTGATGCCATCGTCCGTTTAGAAGATGTGGCGACAGTGACGTTAGGTTCGGATAACTACGACTTTAACGTGGCCTTTAGTGGCGTGCGTTCGGTTTTTATCGGGATCAAGGTCGCTCCAGAGGCCAATATCTTAGATGTAGCGAAGCGGGTACACACGGTCTTCCCCGATATCCGCTCGCAGCTCCCTTCAGGTCTGACCGGTGAAATCGTTTATGACTCGACAGAGTTCATTAACACGTCCATCTATGAGGTGGTAAAGACACTGGTAGAAGCACTGCTGATTGTGATCGTGGTTATCTTCCTGTTTATGGGCAGCTTCCGTGCCGTATTGGTGCCCATCGTGGCGATGCCGCTGTCGTTGATCGGCACGTTTTTTATGATGCTGTTGCTGGGTTACTCCATTAACCTGCTTACGCTACTCGCGTTGGTGCTGGCAATTGGTTTGGTGGTCGATGATGCGATCATCGTGGTCGAAAACGTCGACCGCCACATGAAGGAAGGGGTGTCTCCGTTTAAAGCGTCTATCATGGCTGCGCGCGAGCTGGGCGGCCCGATTGTGGCCATGACCGTGGTGTTGGTCGCAGTCTATGTGCCGATTGGTTTTCAAGGGGGGTTGACCGGCGCGCTGTTTAGCGAATTTGCGTTTACCTTGGCTTCTGCGGTGACCGTATCGGGCATCGTTGCATTGACGCTCTCACCGATGATGTGTTCCAAGTTTTTTAAACCGGAGCAAGATCAAGGCAAGTTTGTCCAAGCCATCGACCGGATTTTTGAACGGGTACATCACGGCTACCATCGCGTCTTACGCAGTGCGTTGTCGACATGGCCTGTATTGGTCATTTTTGGCGTACTGCTGGCGGTTGTGCTGGGACTGATGCTCAAGATGTCACAGTCGGAGCTTGCACCCGAAGAAGATCAAGGCATCGTCGTCTCTCAAGTGATGGGCGCACCAACGGCCACAGCAGATCAGATGCAGACCTACGCCGACCAGATCTTCAAGATCGGCAAGAGCATGCCTGAGTACTCGCAGATGTTCCAAATCACTGGGGTGCCCACCGTGAACTCAGGCATAGGCGGGGTGTTGTTTAAACCCTGGGGTGAGCGTAGCCGCAGTGCCAAAGAGATTCAGATGGATCTGCAAGAAAAATGGAACAAAGTCGCCGGTGGCCGAG
>JASLJP010000006.1 GCA_030152425.1 Aquirhabdus sp. | reverse complement strand
TTCTTCGGGGGTGCCTTCAGCGATCACGGCACCTTCGGAAACGATATAGGCTTTCTCACAAATCGCCAGCGTCTCACGCACGTTGTGGTCGGTGATCAACACGCCGATGCCACGGCATTTCAGGTCTTCGATGATCTTTTTGATATCGGCGACCGAAATCGGATCCACACCGGCAAATGGCTCGTCGAGTAAGATAAAGGTCGGATCAAGCGCCAGGGTGCGGGCAATCTCGGCGCGACGACGCTCACCACCGGATACACTCATGCCGAGAGAGTCGCGGATATGAGTGATATTAAACTCTTGCAGCAAGACTTCGAGACGCGCTTTACGCTCGGGTTGAGTCATATCATCACGCGTTTCCAGCACGGCCATGATGTTGTCCGCGATGGACAGTTTGCGAAAAATCGATGGTTCTTGCGGCAGGTAGCCGATGCCGCGACGAGCGCGCTCGTGCATCGCCAGCGAGGACAGATCTTTGTCGTCCAAAAAAATACGGCCGCGATCCATCCGCACCAAACCGACCAGCATATAAAAACTGGTGGTCTTGCCCGCACCATTGGGGCCGAGCAGACCGACGATCTCACCGCTGGTGAGCTGGAACGAGACGTCACGCACCACTTGGCGTTTATCATAGCTTTTGGCTAAGTTTTCAATCGTCAGGATTTTACGCACGGCAGGCTCAGGGCACTCTTTGCTATCGTTTGGGCGCATCGTTTAAAACCTATATATGCCTAAAGGCGTGTCGAGCAATGGTGATTATTTAGCAGCAGGCTTGGTGACGCTCGGCGGTATGATCATTTGTACCCGCTGTTGGGCATTGCCATTGCCTTCGATATCGCCTTGCTTCATGCCATAGCGCAGCGTATTACCATTAAAGCTAGAGTTGTCTTGGGTGATCTTGGCGTTGCCGGTCAGGATGATCTGTGCCGTCGCGGCTTCGTAAAATACCTTGTTGCCTTCCCCATAGACGATGCCCTTGTCCGGGCTGATCTTTTGTTGGAACTTGGCCGGCTTGCCAATCGCAGTCACATCCTTGATCGAACGCGCCTGATCCAGATTGGCCGTCACACTGTCAGCCTGTACCCGGATGGTGCCTTGCGTCAGGATCACATTGCCGCTATAGACGGTCACGCCGGTTTGCTGATTATAGGTCGCGTGATCGGCTTCGAGATGAACGGGCTGCTCACGGTCGCTATCCAGCGCATGCGCTGCAGTCATCGCCATACCACAAGCCAGCGCGGTGGCAAGGAGGAGCGGTGAGGAACGAAGCATGGTGAGGCGTGCGCGACTAGTGGTTGGTTGCAACATAAATTCCTCGTGGTTTGAAAAATTCGTATTCACCTGTATTTAGGTCAGCACGAATCCCTTGCGAGACCAGATTAGATTGTGCACTTTTTATCGTGACGATTTGATCAGTATCAACTTTTTTGGTTTTTGGATATCCATTCAACACGGTCGTATACAGGTTCGTCGGTGCACGATTGGCTGTCGCCAATTGTTGCACATGTACATTGCCTGTGAGCATGACTTTGTCGTTATTTTGCAGACTGATACCACGCGCAGCATTCAGCGTGGTTTGCGGTTGGCCATTTTTGTACCACGTACTGAAGATCTGATCCAGCTCCATACGGTCACCAAGTGGATAGTGACGCAGGGCAGAGGCGGTCAAGGCATTTTGAATCAACCCTAGATCATCAGTTTGCAGTGCGCTGATTTGGCTCGCAGAAAAATCAACATCGGATTGGGTCGCGACGAGCTGTTGAGTCTTCGGTTTATTCAGAAAATAAAACATCGTCGCGACGCCCATAAAGATGAACGCCAGCAAATACATCTGGCGCGTACTCATGCTTTACTCTGTTCCCGCTCACGCGCGGACTGGGCAGCGGCAAAAGACTGGATGTAGTGTTCCAGCGTAGACTCATAAACGCCTTGTGACTGCAGCAGCAGATCACATACCTCACGCACGGCACCTTGGCCACCACGGGCTTGGGTGACGAAATGCACGCGTTTGCGCACTTCGCTATGAGCATTCGGTGCGGTCAGTGCCAGACCGACTAAACCCAGCGCGGTCAGATCCGGCCAGTCATCGCCCATATAGGCGACGTCTTCCAGCGCGATATCAAGTGATGCACACAAGGTGCGCAGAGCTGTGCCTTTGTCTTCACGCCCCTGAACGACATGCTGGATGCCCAGTGCCTTCATGCGGTTTTGCACGATGTTGCTTTGGCGACCCGTGATCACCGCAACGATGATGCCGTTATCCAGGATGCATTTGATGCCAAAACCATCTTGGACATCAAAAGTTTTAAGCTCTTCACCATCATTGCTGAAAGTCAGGCCGCCATTACTAAAGATGCCATCGACATCGAACGCGATCAAACGAATCTTACGAGCGCGCTCTTGAACACTGTACGATGCCATGCTTACATTACTCCCGCTTGCAGCAGGTCGTGCATATTCAGTGCACCTACCAACTTGCGGGACTCGTCCAAAATCAAGATGCTGCTGATCTTGTGTTTTTCCATAATCGCCAGTGCTTCAGCAGCGAGAATGTTTTTCGAAACCGTGATTGGGTCTTTTTTCATCAATTCTTCGATCGGCTGTTCGAGCAGATGGCCACAGGGAGTGGATTGTTTCAGCACGCGGCGCAGGTCGCCATCAGTGAATAGACCCAGCACATGCTGTTCGCTATCGACGATCGCGGTCATGCCCAAACCTTTTTGAGTCATCACCAGCAGCGCATCGGTGAGGGATGTCCCGGCCAAAACGTGTGGAATAGTATCGCCAGAGTGCATGATGTCAGACACACGGGTCAGCAAACGGCGACCCAATGCACCGCCCGGGTGCGACAAGGCAAAGTCATCGGCGGTAAAGCCGCGGACATCGAGCAAAGCAACCGCCAGAGCATCGCCCAATACCAAT
>JASLJP010000326.1 GCA_030152425.1 Aquirhabdus sp. | reverse complement strand
AGTCCGGCGATCAAAGCATCTCCCGTCGTGCTCTTGTCCAGACACAGGATATGACCCGATGCCTCGCCGCCCAGTTGCCAGCCTTCTTCGTCCAGTGCTGCCATCACATAGCGGTCACCGACATTGGCACGTCTAAAGGCGATGCCTTGATCGCGCAGCGCTAGCTCCAGTCCCATATTACTCATCAGCGTACCGACCACACCGGCGGCCAGTTGGCTCGGACGTGTCGCCAGCACATAGAGGATACTGTCGCCATCGACCAACTCACCGCGATGGTCGACCATCACGATACGGTCACCATCACCGTCCAGCGCGATGCCCACGTCGGCACCCATCTCCACGACTGCTTTTTGCAGCGCTTCCGGATGGGTCGAACCGCATCCGTCGTTGATATTAATACCATTCGGCGTATTGAAGATCGGCAGCACAGTCGCACCCAGCTCACGCAGCACGGCTGGGGCAACCGCATAGCCAGCACCATGGGCGCAGTCGATCACGATCTTCATGCCGCGCAGGCTTAAGCTATAGGGAAATGCTGATTTGCAGAATTCGATATAGCGACCTGGTGCATCCACCACGCGCGTGGTTTTGCCCAACTGGTCAGAGGCTTCGATCACGAGGGGATGGTTCAGTTGGGCACTGATTTCGTCCTGCACGCTGTCGTCGAGTTTTTTGCCTGCACCGGAAAAAAACTTGATGCCATTGTCGTAGTAGGGATTATGCGACGCCGAGATCACGATACCGGCATCGGCGTGAAATGCACGGGTCAGATGGGCAATCGCCGGGGTCGGCAGCGGACCCAGTAGATGGACGGTCACCCCGGCCGCGTTTAAGCCGGCTTGCAGAGCGGCTTCGAGCACATAGCCGGACAGACGGGTGTCTTTACCCACCATGACTTCTGCACGGCCTTTGGCCGAAAGCACCTTGCCTGCGGCATAGCCCAGCTTGAGCGCAAACTCAGGCGTGATCGGATCATCGCCAAACTTGCCACGAATGCCGTCAGTTCCAAAGTGGCTCATGTCTGATCGTCCTTATGTGGTATTGATGAATGGACTGATTGTGACAAATTATGTAGCGGCTGCGCAAATGAAAGCGTCGCGATGCCGCCGATTAGAGGCTTTTTTTCACATCTTTTACACAATCAATCGCATGCTCACCACGACACACCCCGACTAAGGCGTATTGCTCCATGCAGGCGTACTCAATTGCGGGGTCGCCTGTGGCACAGTGGGTACTGGCATTGCGGGTTTGGTCACGGCCACCGGCGTGCTGGCGGCGGGTGGGGCGCGTAGCGCTTGCAGAATTTTCTGCCCGCCGCGACCATTGACCGTCAGTCCCAGACGCTGCTGCTCACTGCGGATCGCCTCACGCGACTTATCGCCGATCATCCCGTCGGGCGTGCCGATATCGTAGCCCCGCGCCAGCAGCAAGGTCTGAATCTCGCGGCGCTCGGCGCGCGACGTGCCGGCATCATCGGTCGGCCAAGACGTCACAAATGGCTTGCCGCCACGCAGTCGGTCAGACAGATGGGCGATGGCCAGCCCGTAGCTCTCCGCCGCGTTGTAGCCATAGATCGCATCAAAATTTTTAAACACCAGAAAGGTCGGCCCCGCAGCGCCAGCTGGAAACATCAGACCTGCAGCGGTTGCTGCCGTCAGTTCACCTTGGATCAGTGGCGTGCCATCGACCCGCGTCAGACCACGATCCACCCATGTAGCAAGGGATCGCTTGCTGCGACGCCCTTCGCCATCGGTCGAGAAACCTGCGGGCAGTTTAACCTCAAAGCCCCAAGGCTGCCCCGTTTGCCAGCCGGCTTTTTTCAGGAAGTTTGCAGTCGAAGCCAACGCATCAGGTGCGCTGTCGATCAAGTCGCGGCGGCCATCACCATCAAAATCCACCGCAATCCGCTCATACGTCGACGGCATAAACTGGGTATGACCAAACGCACCCGCCCAGGAGCCCTTCAAACGCTCAGCCGTAATACTGCCAGACTGCAAAATGCGCAGTGCGGTAAAAAATTCGGTACGGAAATAGGCCTGACGGCGACCGTAACAACTCAGTGTCCCCAGCGCCTGCACCAAGGAATATTTGCCCGAGATATCGCCGTAGTTACTCTCCACCCCCCACACGGCAACCACGGTCGCTGGATCTACGCCATAGCTGGCCTGAACCTGGCGCAGGACATCGGCATATTGCCCCAGCATTTTTTTGCCCTGCGCCACGCGCTCTTCATCCACCAGACCGGACAGATAGTCCCAGATCGGCGTGCTGAATTCAGGTTGGTAGTTGAGCTTTTCGATCACACTCATATCGGCGGTCAGCCCCTGCGTATAACGTGCATAGGTCTCGGCACTCACCCCGGTCGCCTGCGCGCCCGTGCTCAGTCCAGCCAGACAACTGCTGAACTCGTCATCGGCAACCGCATAAGGGGACAACATATACGCTGCCAACACGGGCAATAGACGCAAAGTTTTTTGAGAAGATGTCATAACGAACCTTAACCAGACCAAAGGCGGTCTATACACAAAAGAGATAAGGCTTACCTTAGCATGCACGACCATAGACGACAGCACGGCTGTCCGACGAAGTTGTAGGCTTGTTGTTGAAAAGACGTATGCGCGCGCAGAACGGTGAACGCCCGCTAGAGATAGGCGGCAAAAACGCCAAAAAACAGCATGATTCCACTAAACAAGGCAAAGACGCACACGATACCCACCGTGCTGGTCCCGGCCTGTGCGGCCACGACATCACGGGTGCGCTGTATACGTGCGCGCGCCTGCAACCGTTTGAACAAAAACAAAAAAACCGCCAGCCCCAATGCGATGGCCAACAGCTCACGTACCCACAGTGACGGGAAAAACGAAATCAGATACAGACACAATCCGATGGCAAAAACAAACTGGGTGACGCGGGAAAACTGATAGTAAGACACGATCTATACCCTTGATTCCATATCGTTAAACCCATATACACAGCAACAGCATATCCGTACGCTCTTGCAACACCTGCCGTAAACCACCGAAGTGGTCTACACGGCATTAATCATCCGCACTGAGCAGACGATCTATACGCACCGCACGGCCAGACTCAAAGTACACAGTAAACTGACTTTCGCCATGAGCCGGAAATTGGGTACGCGTCTCAAATGTCATCCAGATATGGCTACGGTCAGGATGAGTAGACTGACGCCACATCACATCATAGGGGTCTGCAGTCGCAGACCACACCTTTGGATCAGCATCGACCCGAAAGAAAAACAAGCCAGCAGCCAGCTTGGCTTCAAAAGGGGACATGCCCAGCACCACGGTCTGCGCCAATATCGCCGCCCGGATCTCCGGCGCAATGCGGTCACCCGTGACGCGGAGCGTCTCCTCGGCATAGCGCAGCACTTGTGCGTCTTGCAACGGGTTTACACGGCTACTCGCTTCCTGCGTGGGCACTAAGGAATCTCCTATCCCGGCGCTCGAAGGCGTACGCATCTATAAACTCCTGAAAAACAAAGCATCGACTACGCCGACCACGCAGGATCAGGCTATGGATTACATTGCTGCATGGATAGTGTTGCAAGAATCGTGCAGACGCAATGGTACACATGTACCATTCGGTGAACGGTTTGTAAGCATGTTGCGTCGTTTGGCGACCGGACGGCGGATCGACGAGAGACGGCGGAAACACACCCGCCGGGTGACTACGTCAGATGCAAAGACTGCAGACGATCCAGCGCACTCTGGCGGTTACCCACCCCCAGCTTGCTGAAAATTTTGTGCACTTGGTTGCGCACAGTGTTGCTACTTTTTCCCAAGATCATGGCGATTTCATTGTTTTGTTTGCCCAGAATCAGCCAATAGATAATTTCTTTTTCTTTGCTGGTAAAGGCAATGCTTTGCTGGGTCTGCGCATGCTCACCGAGGCGGATCAACGCCGTATGCAGGAACGGCATCAAGATCCGTAGTCGACTGGTATAAAACTCAGGCAGGTCGTCCACACCGGCAAAACTAAAACAGGTGGCCATCTTGCCGTTTAAATCGACATGGCCAAACAAGGTAATATGGCCGAGATTAAACTCCTGCTGCTCCGCCTGCTCCAGCAGAGACAGCTGCTGCCAATCCCGTTCACGGTGGATAAACAGCGGTTCACGATTCAGCAGCCATTTGCCCACCATCGGCCGATGGGACAGACTGAAGTGCTGGCCGATCCGCGCGGCATGTGCCGGATGATAGTCAACATCGACCGCGTATTTGATCGCGATCTGGTCAGCGACGATATGCCCACAGCCACAATATAGCTGCCGATGCGGCAGCAGCGGGCGGATGGTCTGGCGGATAAAGCGCTTAAAGTCGTCGATACTGCGGATATCTCGCGACACGACATCAGAGAGCTGAACCAGCTGATACAGCGCATCGTCTAGCCGTTGCTGAGTATGCATAGGGGATGGCATCGAGAGAGGTTGAACAAAGGTCATGATCGTATCGCAGATCGAAAATAAAGATAAAGACTCGGTAAACCGCAGACTTAGGGAGCAAGCCGATGCCTGAGTATACCCAAACAGCGGCTCGCGAACACAGACTTAAATAGGCTATGATCGACCGCTTAGTCCTAGTCTTTAACCGTTTAGTCGATCTCTTATGCTGACCTGCCCCTGCGCACTTCGTAATCCTGCATCTGCCGCCCCTCCACTGCTGGTTCACTGCTGCGGCATCTACCATGATGGCGCAGCCGCCCCTACGGCCGAGCTGCTGATGCGCGCTCGCTACAGCGCCTACGCACTCGGCCAGATCGACTACCTCATCGCCACGACCTTACCTGCCCAACAAAGCGCTCTGGACGTGACGGGGATACGCGCCTGGTCGACGCAGAGTAGCTGGCTGGGTCTGGATGTCACAGAGCATGTGCTGCTGGCCGACGGCATTCACGCGACCGTGACCTTTACCGCGCACTGGGCAGACGCGGGCGGCATCCACCAGCATCTGGAGCGCTCAGGCTTTGTTAAACGGGATGGACGCTGGTACTTCCTCGACCCGACGGTCAAGATGGCGCTGACGCGCAACGACCCCTGCCCTTGCGGCAATGGGGCCAAATTCAAAAAATGCTGCGCGCCATGGCTTGGCTAACCGCTTACAGCGCGGTGCTGCCGACCTTGGCCAATTCAGCACGCATCGCGTCGATGACCACCTTATAGTCAGGTTGATTAAAAATCGCTGAACCGGCGACGAACATATCGGCACCCGCCTCGGCGATCGCGCGGATGTTTTTGACATTGACGCCGCCGTCGACTTCCAGACGGATGTCTCGACCACTTTTTTCAATCATTTGCTTCGCGACACGCAGCTTATCCAGCGTACTGGGGATAAAGCTTTGACCCCCAAAGCCCGGGTTGACGCTCATCAACAGCACTTGGTCGACCTTGTCCATGACGTAGTCGAGATAGTGCAATGGCGTGGCTGGGTTAAACACCAGACCGGCCTTCGCCCCACCGGCTTTGATCAACTGCAGCGAGCGGTCGATATGCGGTGTGGCTTCGGGTTGAAAGGTGATGATGCTGGCGCCCGCCTCCAAGAAATACTCGATCATGCGATCCACCGGCTCAACCATCAGATGCACGTCGATCGGTGCCGTGATGCCATAGCTGCGCAGCGCGGTACAGATCATCGAGCCGAAGGTCAGATTGGGCACGTAATGATTGTCCATCACGTCAAAATGGACGACATCGGCACCCGCTGTCAGCACGCGCTCGACATCCTCACCCAAACGGGCAAAGTCGGCGGACAAAATCGAAGGGGCAATCCAATACGGTTGGGTCATAATCAGCTCGGCATAAAGGCTACGGGCATTACTCAGAATGCGATGGCAACATGGTCACGGCAACTTTGGAGATCGCGTCCAGACCCATGAGATTCAATCAGCGCGCATGATGCCGTGTCAACGCCCAAAAGTCCACCGCCAACCCCACTGCACGCAGACGGCCTAGGCGCTGTGACCCAAACCCAGCACGGTAATATGCTGATGAAAGCGCAGATGATCGGCGATCACGCTCTGGATAAAATAGTAGCCATGGTCATAGCCGGCATGACGGCGCAGATGTAAGGACTGGCCTACTTCGGCGCAGGCCGCCTCAAAGTGCTCCGGCAGCAGCAGCAACTGATGCAAGAACTTATCCTCTAAGCCCTGATCAATCAAAATCTGATGGAACTGCTTGCCCCGTGCACGGATCAGGGCACTGGCATCATGCTCCGCCCACAGATCGAGGTGGCTGCCCAGATAGGTCGAAAACGCTTTGACCCCCCATGGGCAGTCCATCGGCGCGGCAATCGGCGCAATCGCCGAGACCGACTGAAACAGCGCGGGGTGGCGTAGGGCCAGCGTCAGGGCGCCATGCCCCCCCATCGAGTGCCCCATGATCGCGACGCTTTTGACCGGAAACAGATGCCGCACGAGCAGGTATAGCTCGTCGATCAGATACGACTCCATGCGGTAGTGCGGAAACCATGGCGTCTCGGTCGCATCCAGATAAAACCCCGCGCCCTGACCGATGTCCCAGTAGTCACCGCTCGCTACCTCGTCGCCACGCGGGCTGGTATCGGGCGAAATCAGGATCACGCCCAGCTCGGCTGCCACTTCTTGGGCATGGGCTTTGGTCGGAAAGGTCTCTTCGGTACAGGTCAGCCCCGCCAGATAAAACAACGTCAAACACGGCTCGCCCGCCAACGCCTGCGGTGGCAAATAGACGCCAAACTTCATCGGCAAGCCAATCACCGCTGAATCATGCTGATAGAAGCGCTGTTCGCCCTTAAAGCAGCGGTGGGTACTCAAGACGTTCATGGCGGTTTTTCCTCGTGATTGTTCTATGCGGGACTGCTTTTGATCGTCCGAACTTAATACACAATCACCGACCGGATCGACTCACCGCGCTTCATCAGATCAAAGCCTTCATTGATTTGATCCAGACGTAGGTGATGGGTGATCAGATCATCGATATTCAGCTTGCCGTCCATATACCAGTCGACGATCTTCGGCACGTCGGTACGACCGCGCGCACCGCCAAACGCCGAGCCTTCCCATTTACGGCCGGTGACCAATTGGAACGGCCGCGTGCTGATCTCCGCACCCGCCTCGGCGACGCCAATGATGATACTGCGTCCCCAGCCCTTATGCGAGGACTCCAGCGACTGGCGCATGGTGGTGGTATTGCCAATACACTCAAAGGAATAGTCCGATCCCCCATCGGTGAGTTCGATGATACGATCCACCACATTCGGCACGTCTTTCGGATTGATGAAATGGGTCATGCCAAACTTGCGCGCCATCGCTTCGCGCGCCGGATTGGTATCAATGCCGATGATCTTGCCCGCGCCGACCATCTTGGCGCCTTGGATCACATTGAGCCCGATACCACCGAGTCCAAACACCACCACATTGGCGCCCGCTTCAACCTTGGCAGTAAACAGCACTGCGCCCACACCCGTGGTCACACCACAGCCGATGTAGCAAACCTTGTCAAACGGCGCGTCGGCGCGGATCTTGGCGAGGGCGATCTCGGGCACGACGATATGATTGGCAAAGGTGGAGGTACCCATGTAGTGCAGGATCGGCTGACCGTCGAGCGAAAAGCGCGAAGTGCCATCGGGCATCAGGCCTTGGCCTTGGGTGCTGCGGATCGCTTGGCACAGATTGGTCTTTTGCGACAGGCAGAATTTGCACTGACGGCACTCGGGGGTATACAGCGGGATGACATGATCGCCAGGTTTAAGCGAGGTCACACCCGCACCGACTTCGAGCACGATGCCTGCGCCTTCGTGCCCCAAGATCGCCGGAAAGCGGCCTTCGGGATCGGCACCGGACAGGGTGTAGTAGTCGGTATGGCAGATGCCGGTGGCCTTGATCTCGACCAGTACTTCGCCCGCACGCGGCGGCGCAAGATCAACCTCATGGATGGTAAGTGGCTGGCCTGCAGCCCATGCAATCGCGGCACGTGTTTTCATCTCTGACTCCTTGTACGGATGAGGTGCGGTGGATCCGCCCCAATGGGGTTAATGCGCTGGCGCGACTGTACGGGGTTTTTCCGCCACGGTCGAGTCGGGGCTGGTTTCTGCTGTGGCTTCAGAGCGTTTAGACAGGGCGCGGCGTGCGGCGTCACTCAGCCGATGTACGATCGAGGGTGCAGGAGGCTTCATCGTGGTGGCCAGCCCGGAAAAGGTATCGTGGCTGATGGCGGGAAACAAGCGACTCTCAAGCTGTGGCAAGACTGCCGCGATATTCGCCCCCACGACCATTTGCGGATTGGACGGCTCAAAGCCCTCTTTACGCTCACGTGCAGTGATATTGGTTTGCGCCGTCTGGAATGCACCGGCCAGCGTGGTTTCGTTGCGCATCGCTTCGGCAAAGAAAGCACGGCCAAAGTAGGTGTAGTCGACATCGGCACCACAGCCAAACGAGGCACGATCTGCCGCTGCTGCAGTGATGATGATGGTATCCGGTGACTGCAGTGCCGGAATAAAACTGCCGGAATAGCAGGCCGAGATCACCAGCACGCGCCAGCGGATCTTGGCATGATCTAGGGTTTGGCGCAGCCAGATGGGATCGACACTGCTCAGCCCCAAGGGGTCATTGGCCAGCTCAAAGACATTTTGATTGCCATGTGAGGTCATAAACAAGAACAGCACATCGCTGTCTGGATTCATGTCTTGCCCGATGCGATCCAAGGCGCGCGCGATGCTGGTTCGGCTGGCGATGGGCAGCGTGGCTTGGGTACTGGCGTTATTGATCAAGGCAATCGAGCGGCCTTCGGTGCCAAAGCGTGTATCAAACTGGCGCTGGGTGGTCTCGACCTCGATCTTAAACACATCCTGATAGCCAGCACCGGCAACCCCCATAAAGTACCAATGGGTCTCGCCAAACACGCCTTTGGCCAGACTATTGAGCGCGATATCGAGCAGATCCGGCTGGGCATAGAGCGCTTCTTCGGAAAACAGCACCGGCTGTACCTGCGCTTCGACTTTCCAGATTGGCTGACTGCTGACCGCCTGCTGCCAGATCGCCAAGGTGACGATGGTGCCGACCAGGATCAGGATTTGTTCCCACCACGGCCATTTCAGTTGCTTGGAGAAAATCAGCACCAATGACACGGTCTGCCAGATAAACAACACCAAGAACAGCGCGTTCATCCACGGCAGCAAAACGCTGGGCAGTAGCTCGACCATGCCCAGATACTGCAGAAGACTCTGCAGTAGGGCGATATAGATATCGGCTGCCAACCAGAGAATGACCGGCGCCAGCATCAAACGGCCTAAACCGCTACGCTGTGCCAGAAACATCCCCGCAATCAGCGCGATAAACGGCCACAGGAGATAACTGGCCAAACCCTGACTGTTAAAATGCCCTTCGCCATTGGCCGTCAGCCAGCTAAACAGTGTATTGGCCAAGATCGCCAAGATGCCCAAAAACACCAACTGCACCGCGCTGGGCGTGGCAAAGCGAAACGCCCGCGAAGAGCCGAGCAGCATCCACAGCGCAGCCTTCTGATTTGCGAAAAGATCAGCAAAAAAACTTCGAGACGGTGGCAGCTCAATCATGGGGTTTCGGCTTGGGACTCAGTACGGGCTGGCTCTAATAATGCTGGCATAGCGAAAGATATAGCGGGAGTGATCAACGCGAAATTATCTCGGGGGCAAACTGCTGCATGATCACCACGCTGCAAAACTCACAATCACAGACTCAACAGGTTGCGCGTCGATACACACGCGCGGTAGGTCTTATCAACCCAAAAATCACTGTGAAATTAAGACTGAAAACGATACAAATTGATACAATTAATTTGTAAATACGGTCACATTTTGCACATTCAATACTACACAGTACCGTGCCGTCGCCCGACCCGCGAAATGGCGCTTTTACGCCTCATCGGGCAATCGGATCGCAGCGGCCAGTGCCGCCACATCCAGCTCGGCCTGATAGGGCAACAGCCCCAGAAATGGCGCTCGGATTCGCTCCGCCAGACTCTGACGCTGGGCATCGAGCTGCGCCCTATCCTGCGTCTCATCCAGTACGGTCGCCACCCATCCGGCCAGTGGCAGCCCGTCCCGCTGGATGGCCTCGACACTGAGCAACGCATGATTGAGACAACCGAGACGGAGACGCACGACGAGGATCACCGGTTTTTGCAGTTGCTTGGCGATATCGGCGACCGTCTCACGGCCATTGATCGGGACGCGCCAGCCCCCGGCGCCCTCTACGATCACCAGTTCGGCACGGGTCGCGAGTGCGGCGCGGACTTGGCCCACGATGCGCTCAGCACGCAAGCTGGTGCCGACCTCCGCAGCCGCCAGATGCGGTGAGCATGGCGAGGGCAACCGCACCGGCGCTGCCAGCATGGGGTCGAGCGCCAGCGTGGCGTAAGCCTGCATGCGTGCAGCATCATCACTGACCAGCTTGCCTGCCGCATCCACACTGCATCCCGCCGTGATCGGCTTCACCCCAAAACAGCTACGCTCGAGCAATGCTGCACGTGCCAGCAAGGCGCAGCTCACCACGGTTTTGCCGACATCGGTATCGGTACCGGTGACGAAGTAGACATCACGGCGCGGCTTGGCGGCGGCGACGGATACATCGGGAGGTGTTTGATCGGTCGGGGAATGTGTCACGAGGCTCTCTGAAATAACGGAATATACGGACGAGGCTTATTGTACGCGAAGCTGCAGGTATAACACTTGGTACTGAAGGGCGATCGGCTGATCATCGCGCAGCCAACTGCGAAACAGCGCGGGTGCGACGGGCGGCTGGGTACGGCCAGTGCGATTGCCCCCCATCAGTTTCAGACTGTGCAGCAGGTCGCGGAGGCCGCGAAAGGTCTGCGACCAGAGCTGGACTTGGACGGCGGCAACTTCGATCGGCAAACCGCTCATTGCCTCCCGCCACTGCCGCGCGGCTGGAAAGTCAAACACGGGCAACTCGGGGTAACGCGCCACGACATCGGACAGAGAGCCTGCAATCGGAAACGCCAGCCACAGCGTACCGCCGGGTTTGACCACACGCACCAGCTCGGG
>JASLJP010000011.1 GCA_030152425.1 Aquirhabdus sp. | reverse complement strand
GCAACCCAGATCAAAAAACGCGAGCAACAACGCTTGGGTCGGATTGCCATGATCAGACACGCATCGGCGTCACGCACCATCACCAACCGCTGGCAGTTCGCTTAAGCCCTTGATGTCCGATTAAGAGCGGCAGCAGCCCAGTATATGCTGCGGATAACTGAACGTATTGCAAAAGGCTTAAATCTGACGATTTAAGCCTTTTTTGTACTGCGGCTGCTGAGTACTCCACCGGTCGTCATTGCGCTTAGATCACCCTCCCGATCTTGACAGTGGACAAATTAGAGTATTTACTCTAAACATCTTCAAAACCTTTAATCCTCTCATTCACCAAGGACGCGTCATGACCCAGCTTGCACCTGCAGATCGTATCGGCTCCATCGCTTGGCTACGTGCTAGCTCTGGCAAACTTACCTTGAAAACCCGTCTCATCCTCATGCGTGAAGTGCTGGCACCTGCCATGACCGGGATCAGTCGTAGCCTACTGCATCTGGGCAAAAATGCCAAAATCGAACTGGCGCAAGTGCCACTACCGGATACCGCCGATGTCAAACATGCACTGGCCGCGCTGGAAGACTGTGCGACCAATGGGATCATTCAGCATTCGTTTCGTACCTATCTGTGGGGCGCAGGCTTTGGCCAGATCGGCAAGTTCGACTTTGATCCAGAGCTGCTGTTGGTTGGCTGTCTACTGCATGATGTGGGCATGACACCGAACTACCACGGCCACTACCCGACCTGCCAGTGTTTCGCCGGAGACTCGGCGCTGGCTGCCATCGACATCATGCAGCAAGCCAACTGGGGCGAGGATAAAACCGAGGTGCTTGCCGAAATGATCAGCCTGCATATGAACGGTCATAGCACGCCAGCCGATGGCATCGAAGCACATCTCTTGCAGCAAGGTGCGAGCTGTGATGTGGTCGGGATTCGCTACTATGATTTCCACACCGAATACCGTCAAGCCGTGCTGCAGCGCCATCCGCGCAATGGCTTTAATAAAGAGATGACAGCGTTCATCAACAAAGAACACCAAGCGCGCCCCTACTCGCGCGCGGCGCGGATGAATCAGGCCGGCCTTTCACAGATGATCAAAACCAATCCCTTTGCCGAGTAAGGCGATCTGCCGACGCCAGCCACGCGCCAAAAAAATCCCGCAATCAAGGCGGGATTTTTTATAGCTGCGGCTTATAGTCCGAGGTCACTCAAGCCCGGATGATCATCGGGTCGGCGACCCAGCGGCCAGTGAAACATACGGTCACTCTCGGCGATCCGCACATCGTTGATGCTGGCTTCGCGGCGCTGCATCAGACCGAGTTCGTTGAACTCCCATTGCTCATTGCCACAGGAGCGGCACCAGTTGCCGCTGTCATCGCACCACTCATAGGCGAAACGCACCGCGATGCGGTTGTCGGTGTGCGCCCAGACCTCTTTGATCAGGCGGTATTCGATCTCACGCTGCCATTTACGCGTCAGGAAGCTTTCAATCTCGTCACGGCCTTCGAAAAATTCGGCACGGTTCCGCCAACGGCTATCCGCTGTATACGCCTGCGCCACACGTGCTGGATCGCGGCTGTTCCATGCGTCTTCGGCCATACGGGCTTTTTGGGCGGCGGTTTCAGCGGTAAACGGTGGTACTGGGGGGCGACTCATGTTTGCAGGACTCCAAATTAAACAATAAGGGGACTCAATCCGTAGAAACGGGCTGCGCAGGACACCACATGAGCGGATGCAAGCCTCATGCCGTGTGGGTCATTTTTTGATAGGGTGACTGTAGCGGGGCGACGATAGGCAAATCAATGGCACTTTCTACCACGCCTTTGACAGAGTGTGTCAGCGGAGTGCGGGGATCGCGTAGGACGACCGCACGACGAGCCTAGAAACGGGACAGACGATACGGCACATGCTGCTGCGCGAGGGTGCGGAGTGCGTAGAGGCTGTCGATGGACAGGTCTTTGATCGGCACGGTCACGGTCGGCTCGCGCATCATGGTAAAAAACAGATAGTTGGGGGTTTCGATGACTTGTTTAAACTTCGCCCACGGCAGCCGTGTTTTATAATCCTGCGCGTGTACCGCGATGCCCGTCGCATCGACGCTAAAGGTGGTGATCGGCCCGTAGTGCTTTTGCTTGAGGTGCCAACCCAGATAGAGCATGCCGAGCACCAGCAGGGGCAAACCGACAACGAGCACTAGGATGACGATGCGTTGCTCCATCGTCAAAGCGCTCGTGTTATGGGTGAAGACCAGCTCATACAGTGCCAAGAAAGGAATAAACACCAGAATCGCAACGCGCAGCTCAGACAGCAGCACGATACGCATCAAGGAGACGACATAAGCCCAAAATGAAAACTGTGCATTGACGATGATCGGTTGATCACTGGCGTCTGCGGCCATATCTACCGAGCTATCTTGTACAACCTCACTCATGCTGTGCTCTATCAATTAACAAACGGGGTATAAAGGCTGTTTTAGAGCTTGGCAGCCCCAAGCTGCTGACGCACCAGCCCCCGCAGAG
>JASLJP010000340.1 GCA_030152425.1 Aquirhabdus sp. | reverse complement strand
GTTGGTCGCGCTGTTGGTGTACGATGACGGTGCCAAGGTGGTCATGTCTTTGTAGAAGATATGGTTGGTCCCACGGAAGAACAAAAACGCGCTGCTGTTCATCTTTTGCATTTTGGTGACCAGTTCATTGGTCGCTTGCGCTGCAAAAGGATGGTTTTGGGTGTACAGCTCGCTGACCACCCAGCTATAGCGCGATGCTGCCGCAAAACTCTGGCTGGTCGCCAAGACTGCACCAGTGACAACCAGTGCTTTGAAAACTTTCGAAAATTGCATGTGAAACCCCAGACATTCAAAAATGAAGGGGCAACATAGCGAATGCAGATGACACTGCGGTGAAGGTTTGGTGACAGTTGCAGATGGTGCGATAGACGGTATTAAACCATTCATAGATAAACGTTATTTATAGACTACTACGACATCTTCGTAGCGCGCCTTTCGATCATCGGTCGACAAACGGCTTAGTGACTCTGCTGCCAGTCATCAATCACGTCTTGGGCGTTGATCCAGTCTTGCATCGGCGCGGTCAGCTCGATGGTATGCTCGATGGCGCGCTGGACAAAGGCCTCGCCCATCACCGCAGTACGGACTTTTAGGCCCTCGATTTTGGATTGGTCAGTCATTGGGTGGACTCCACACAGGTGCCTTAGCCCTGATGGGCGGCAGCCAGATTTAAGTAGCGGGCATGCAGTGTTGCCAACTGAGTATAGAGCTGATCCAGCTCGCCATCATTGATCACCACATCATCGGCCAGAGCGACGCGCTGGGCACGGGGTAACTGCACGGCGATAATCTTGTCAATCGCCTCCGCCGTCTGCCCATCGCGGCTACCGGCGCGACTGCGCTGCAGCGTTTCCGGCACATCCACCACGAGGATACGCTGGCAAAAACCGGCCTGACCGGATTTGCCCGACTCGAGCAGCAGCGGCGAGACCAGCATGACATAGGGTGAGGTGGCGGCCGCCAACTGCTGACCAAGTGCGATATGAATACGCGGATGAGTAATGCGCTCGAGCGCTTTGCGTGCATCGGGGTCGGCAAAGACATGCTGGCGCAAGGCGGCACGATCCAAGGTGCCGTCGCCCTGTATTGCCCAATCGCCAAAGGTGGCTTTGATCTCGTCCAGCGCCGGCTGACCGACCGCCACCACCTCGCGCGCAACAACATCGGCGTCGACCACGGTGATGCCCTGACGAGCAAACCAATCACTGGCAGCGGTCTTGCCACTGCCGATGCCACCCGTTAATCCAATGATGTAATTCGCCATAGCACACAGAGGTCACAGAGAGAGGAAATAGAAGAAAGCCCGTGTAGGCAGGCTTTAGTGATACATACCCAGATAGCCGGCGACCAACTGAGGGCCACACAGCAAGGAAATCCAACCGGCGATGGCAATATAGGGGCCAAAGGCAAACGGCTGATTTTCTTGACGTACTTTGAGCAGGATGATGCCGATGATCGCGCCCACAAAGGACGACAACAGGATGATCAGCGGCAACTGCGACGTGCCCAGCCATGCACCGAGCGCGGCCAGCAGTTTAAAGTCACCGTAGCCCATGCCTTCTTTACCGGTGATGATCTTAAACACGATATAGACCACCCACAGCACCAGAAAACCGATGGCGTAGCCCCAAATGGCTTGGGTCGGCGAGACGAAGATGCTTTGGCTGTTGACCAACAACCCGGCTGCCGCCAGTGGCAGGGTAATGCGGTCGGGCAGTAGCTGGGTATCGAAATCGATACCGGTCAAGGCAACCAGTGCCCAAGTCAGACCCAGTGCACAGACCATCTGCAGGGTCGGACCAAAAGTATAGAAGACGACCAGCGACGCCAACATGGTCGCCAGTTCGACCAGTGGATAGCGGATGCTGATGGGGCTTTTGCAGCCACTGCATTTGCCGCGTAGCACCAGCCAGCTGATGAGGGGGATATTTTCATACCAGCGAATCTGATGACCACAGCTCGGGCAGCGCGAAGCTGGCTTGCTAAGGGTCATCGGCGCTTTGTGCGTCGCCTCGGTGAGGCGGTACTGCGGCTGCAACTGGTCTTCCAGCAGCAGCGCACAGTCATTTTGCCATTCACTTTCCATCATCTGGGGCAGACGATGGATCACCACGTTTAAAAAACTACCGACACACAGTCCCAGAAATCCAACCACGACTGCGGCAAGCCAAGGGGTCTCGATAATAACGCTGAGCAGCTCTTGTAAACCCAGCATTAAATAACCTGACCCATTTGGAAGATTGGCAGATACATCGCGATGACCAAGCCACCGACCAAGATGCCGAGAATGGCCATGATCATCGGCTCCATCAGCGAGGTCAGACCATCTACGGCGTTATCCACTTCGTTTTCAAAGTGGGTTGCCACTTTATCCAGCATACCGTCCAGCGCACCGGACTCTTCACCGATCGCCACCATCTGCAGCGCCATCGGCGGAAACAGATTGGTGGTACGCATGGCGAACTGCAACTGCTGTCCGGTCGATACGTCGTCTTTGATCTGCATAGTGGCATTGCGGAACAAGACGTTGTTGGTTGCGCCTGCAGTCGATTCTAGCGCATCGATCAGCGGCACACCGGCTGCGAACGTGGTCGCCAGCGTACGCGCAAAACGAGCAATAATCGCCTTGTACACCAAGTCACCGAAGATCGGCAGCTTCAGAACCAGTTTGTCGAGGAAGTCGCGGAATTTTTCCGAGCGATTTTTGAACTCAATCAAGCCGCCGCCGATCAGGCCGCCGCCGATGATCACTGCCCACCACCACTGCTGCATCCACTTGGACATATCGACCACCATTTTGGTAAAGGCAGGCAGGTCAGCACCAAACGAGCTAAACAAGTCTTGGAACACGGGAACCACTTTAACCATCAGAATGATCGTCACGATGACCGCAACGGCGATAACCGCCATGGGGTATTTCATCGCTTTCTTGATCTTCATTTTGAGCAATTCGCTCTTTTCTTTATAGACCGCGACACGATCCAGCATGGTTTCGAGCGCACCGGATTGTTCACCCGAAGCGACCAGCGAGCAGAACAGCTCGTCGAAGTATTTTGGATATTTACGCAGTGCGCCGGAGAAGGTATTCCCGCCTTCGACTTCACCTTTGATGCCGAGCACCACTTCGCGCATGGCAGGGTTATCAATCCCTTCTGCCACGATCTCAAAAGACTGCACCAGCGGCACACCCGCTTTCATCATCGTCGCCAACTGGCGCGTGAAGATCGCAATGTCCATCGCAGAAATACGCTTCTTCGACAATGCGCCAAAGATATTCTTGGATTTTTTGCGGATGCTGGTGACGTTGACGCCTTGTTTGCGCAGGACAGCCTTCGCCAAAGCCATGTTTTTACTGGGCACTTCACCTTTGACTTTTTGACCACGACGGTTCGTTCCTTCGTAGGCAAAAATTGGAATATCTTCAGCTTGTTTAACAGCCATGTTCGTTCTCTTTTTAGTGTTGCGCCGTCAATACCTCGAATAGCGCCTATAGTCCTTCATCTCTCAATCACAGCCCTAAAAGCTGCAATTACCCTTGGCGAAGCATCATCTACCTTTAAATCCACCAGCCCAGCCGCGCAGG
>JASLJP010000258.1 GCA_030152425.1 Aquirhabdus sp. | reverse complement strand
CTGGCGCGTTGGTCAAACGCGTATTGTAGTAACCAATCCACGATGCGCACGATATGCTGGTCATTGGCATCTGGATTCTGCATATCGCCAAGCTGTAGCAATGCTTCGACGCTTTTGGTTGCGACTTCCGAGCCGCCCGTGCCCTTTGCCCCGGCGATGGCCCGTGTTACTTGATAAAACTCGGCGAGATAGCGGGTCAGTTGCTCAGGATTGAGCATCACGCGTTTGATTTTGCGGGGCTGCAGGGTGTGGGAGAGATTGTCATACCAGTCGTCATAGAACGGCTGGTCGGTGCCGATGGTCACACTGTCTGCGTCGACGGCCACACCGAGGATCTGGTGGCGTTCGGCAAACTCCAGTGACATCAGACCGGTCACGGCAGGCACATTGACCTTCAGTGGATCGATCCGATAGACCGGAAAGTTGGCTTTCTTTGCCAGCCATAGGGTCAGGACATCGAGGGTTAGCTTTGGGTGTAGTACCGCTGCACCGACCTGATTCTCTTTGGGGTCATGTTGCGGGGGCAATAAATCGACCAAACCGAAGTCAGCAATAACCATAAGCGGATGCCAGCGCGCTTGTTCCTTGCGTCGTGCTGTCGTGGAGACCAGATTGACATCACGCTGAGTGATTCGACCATCTTTATGCAGTTCGTCCAAACACCAGCGGACATCGACTTGAATTGAAAATCTTTTCTTTGCGGTCATTTTACCCATTCCATGTCGTATACACATTCCATTGTTCAGTCGTACGCAGCAGTGACTGCGTTTTTCTAGCGCTCACTGATGTCTTTAATCCAGATCACTCCCGCCTGCACACCAAAACGCACATTCACCCGATCAAAGGACATGCCATAGTCACGCTGTGCATCGGTCTGATAGGCAGGTCTTGGATCCAAAGCCAGTATTTGCTCGATCAGCGGCAGTTGATTGCTGGTCAGCACATGCTGTGAGATCAGTTGATGCTTTTGCCACAGCGCCATCCGCGTCCAATATACAGGATGCAGCTTTGGCGCTTCTACTGCAAAACCGCTTACCGCAGCGGAAATCGCATCGCTATAGGCGATATACGGTTTAATATCGATCAAGGGTGTGCCATCGACCAGATCGGGGCCAATGATATGCAGTTGTACTTTGCCATCTTGTACGGCGATACGCTCTAAGCGAACCGCAGATAAGCCCAGCGGTGCGGGACGATACATACTGCGCGAGGCGAATACGCCGACTTTTTCGTTGCCCCCTAAACGTGGCGGGCGTATTTGCGCGCGAAAGGGTTCAGAGATTGATGCAAAGTCGAGATTTTCGCCATCGTCGCTGGTCACCGGTTTTGCATCGCGATTTTGGTGAAAATGCCAGATCAGCCACAGGTGGCTAAATCCTTCCAGCCCTTCAAACGCAGCAGGCTGATCATAGGGCGGCACAAACTCGATGACCCCTTCTACATCCACGAGATTAGGCTGGCGAGGTACGCCAAATTTTTCGATAAATGGCGTATGGACATAACCAATAATGGGAACCGTAATGCTGGCAGTATGAACCATAGGTGACTCGACATCGTGAAGTGGATATGGCCTGTAGGCATGAGCAAACGCGGGATATAGCGCTGCAGTGTACGGGTATTCGGGACGCAATGGTGGACATTCAATGGCGCGTAGGCTAAGTGAGGCCGCCGACAAAGCTCATCAATTTTCCTTATATCTAAAATAAAATGAAATGGGCATCTCTACTATACAATTTAGGTAGAATAGCAGCGACATCCCTTCTCATCCGTCGTTTTTCAAGTCCTGACTTGATGTACGAGTATGACATCATCAGTGATCCAGACGACACCACCTACGCACGATCAGAGACATTATGGCAGCATTTAATTCAGAGCGTATCACTCATGTACATCATTGGAATGATACGTTATTTAGCTTCAAATCTACACGAGATCCCGGCCTGCGATACAAAAATGGTCAATTTGTGATGATTGGGCTGGAAGTCGGTGGTAAACCGCTGCTGCGTGCCTACTCCATCGCCAGTGCCAACTATGAACATGAAGTCGAATTTTTCTCGATCAAGGTTCAAAATGGCCCACTGACTTCGATTTTGCAAAATCTGAAAGTCGGCGATGAATTGCTGATGAGCAAGAAACCAACCGGCACCCTCGTCCTCGACGATCTGCTGCCCGGCAAAAATCTCTATATGCTGTCAACCGGCACCGGACTTGCGCCGTTTTTGTCCCTCATCCGCGATCCGGAAACCTACGAGCGTTTTGACAAAGTGATCCTCGTCCACGGTGTGCGCTATGTCAATGAACTGGCCTATACCGACTTGATCGAAAACGTACTGCCCAACGATGAGTTTTTCGCAGATTTGGTCAAAGACAAACTGATCTACTATCCAACCGTGACGCGCGAACCTTTCCGTAATCAAGGCCGCATCACGACGCTGATCGAAAATGGCAAGCTGTTTGAAGACATCGGCCTGCCGCGCTTTAATCCAGAAACTGACCGTGCCATGATGTGTGGTAGCCCGACCATGCTCGACGATCTGTCGAACCTGCTCGATCAGCACGGGCTGAAAGTTTCACCACGTATGGGTGATCCGGGTGACTATGTCATTGAACGGGCGTTTGTCGAGAAATAAAGCGTCTGTAGCATCGCAATAAAAAGCGCCTACTAAGGCGCTTTTTTATTGCGGTGACATCAGGCGAGTCCTGATTAGGGCTGATTTGCATTGCTAGAGCGCAGCATGCCATCGACACGGATTTTGATTTTGTGACCGACGCCGGGTACTGCTGTCGCCATGCCCCAATCATCGCGGTTTAACATGCCGGTCGACGTCGTTCTCACGATGACCGTTTTACTCGCCGGATCATAGACGGGTTTGTCTAGGGTAATCAAAAATTCGACAGGTTTGGTCACGCCCAACATGGTTACGTCGCCACGCATCTTGGCGTGTTGAGGGTCGATCTGGGTTACTTGGGTACTGGTAAACTCAACCGTCGGAAATTTGGCGGTGTTAAAGAAGCTGCTGCCTTTAAGCGCATTGTCACGCAGGCTAAGGCCGGTATCGACACTGGCGGCCTGTATCACAAAGTGAGCACCGAGATGTGCCGGATCGGTGAGATCGCCTTTGATCTGCCCCTCAAAGCTGTTAAAACTGCCCGATGTACCGGCAATTCCCCCGACGATAAATGCAATTCGGGTCATGTCTTTATCGACTTGCCAGTCGGCGGCCATCGTCGGCGTCGCAACTGCCAGTCCAAGGCAGAATGCACTGATTGCCAATGTACGCTTAGTCATGTCGGTGTTGAACGATGAGGTGTTTGTCATCTGCGTCGCTGTGTTCATCTGTGCTTGCTCCCAGTCCTTTGATTAGCCATGTTAAACGATCACTTTCAAGGTCTGTGGCCGCATCACGAATCAATTGTGAAGGACGATGCAGTACTTTGGCCATCACCGCGACTGATAATCGCTCAATCACCTCCTCCACTGCAACACCTTGTGCCAATAAATGACGTGCGCGATCCACTTCTGTTTTACGTAGTTCATCCATTTGCTGACGATACAGTGCGATCGCAGGTCCTGCCTGCTGCGCACGATTGGCATCCATGTATTGCGAGGCGAGCTGACTGACCAGCACTTCAGCTTCAACGGCAGCTTGCCTACGCTGCGCCAGATTGCCCTCGATCACACTTTGTAGGTCATCAACGGTGTACAGATAAACGTCATCCAAGGCGGCGATGCTGGGTTCGATATCACGCGGCACAGCGAGATCGACCATCAGCATTGGCCGATGGCGTCGGGCTTTCAATGCGCGGCGTACCATGTCTAAGCGTAGGACCGGATGCAGGCTGCCGGTCGAGCAGGAAATGATATCGGCACGTGCCAGCGCGAGTTCGAGTTGTTCAAAAGGGATGATTTCGACCGCTAGACGCGTATGCAGCTCTGCCGCCAGATTTTCAGCGCGGGCTTGGCCGCGGTTACAGATCAGGATACGTCCCACGCCTTGTTCAGCCAAATGACGACCGACCAAAGCGTTCATCTCTCCGGCAGCAACAAGCAGCACGGTGGTCTCATTTAAATTGCTAAACATTTGGCGGGCGAGTTGTAATACAGAAAACCCAAGCGAGACAGACTGGGCGCCGATAGAGGTCTCCGTACGTACTTTTTTGGCTGCACTAAACGCTTGTTCAAAGATGCGAGCCAGTTTGGGGGTGACGGTGCCGGCATCCCGAGCGTGTTGCAGTGCGCTTTTGACTTGACCCAAGATCTGTGGCTCGCCCAAGACCATGGAGTCGATGCCACTGGCCACACGCATGAGGTGGATCAACGCGTCTTCGTCGCCATGCTGATATAGATGATCAACCAGATCGCTTGAGACCATGCCGTGAGAACTCGCCAGCCAATCGGCCAGATCAGCGGGGGCGTCAGTAATGCTATAGAGTTCAGTGCGGTTACAAGTGGAGACTATGACCAAATCATTGGTTAAGCCCAGATGCATTGCTTCCTGAAGTGCGTGATGCAGGCGTTCTGGCACAAACGCGACTTTCTCGCGCAGTGCCACTGGTGCAGTGGTATGATTAATGCCTAGTGCAAAGAAACCCATCGTGCGTCGATTGCCACTTGCAAATATGATATTGTGCGATATGCGCAGCCATAACACAAACATTGCTTTACAAATGACGCTTATTTTTAAGGGTATATTAACCCTTTAGGTCAAACTGCTGGTCTCACTGAGATAGAGAGGATCACTTGCTGCTCAACGATTTATCACGGCATCAATCCACGCGTTCCCCACGCCTGATCGCATCATCTCTGTTGATTGTTTCATTGTTGAGCTGCAATGGAGCACAGGCGGCATTGCTGGATGTGTTTGCTGCAGAGCTGGCATTGTCACGCGGGATGACCGATAAAGGCGTTGCGCTGTATCGCGCTCAAGCCCTGCAGACTTCAGATCCCGCCATCCTTGAACGTGCCTTGTCGGTTGCTTTAGAGGATGATGATACCGATGGCGGCCTCGCCATTGCCAAGCACTGGGTCAGCGTAGATCCGGAGTATATCCCTGCCCTGTTCTATATGGCGCATCTGTCGCTTAAAGCACACGACTACACCCTCGCGACGCAAACGCTGGATAAAATCCTGCGCTATGACCCGAATGCCGCGCTGGATCGGATTGTCATCGGCATTTCACCGGATAATCCCAAGGACCGTGGTGCATTGCTTGCGGCACTCCAAAGTCTGAAAGACTACAATAACCCGTCTCTTTCAGTGCTTAAAGCAGGCTTATTGGTTCAAGCCGGCCAATTGGATCAGGCCTTGGTCGAGGTCGACAATGCTTTGCGCCGTAAACCAGGTGTGACTGCGTTTATTACGCTAAAGGTCAATATCCTGCTTAGCCAAAAAAAGCTGGCTGAGGCGCGCACTTTGCTGAATCAAGAAATCCTGCGTCAGCCCAAAAACAAAGGGCTACAGCTATTTGAAGTGCGATTATTGCTGAATAACGCGCAGGCGCCGATGGCGATGAAACGCCTAAAGACCATGACACGGCGTTGGCCAAATGATGGCGAGATCCTGCTGTTGGCCGGTTTGGTCAGTATCGACAATAAACAAATGCTGGATGCAGAGCGCTACCTGGTCCAATTACTCACCATCGACCAATACGTCGATCAAGCTTATTTTTATCTTGGGATCGCCGCCGAGCGGCAAAACCACATTACCGTGGCGATCAGCTATTTTCGAAAAGTGCAGGGCGATGAGCTATACCGCAATGCACAAAAGAAACTGGCAATCATCATGATCGCCAATAATCAACTCGATGCCGAGCTGACCAATCTCACCCAAGAGCGGGTTGAGCATCCTGAGCAGTCGGCATTTCTTTATCTGCTGCAAGCGCAACTGCTCAAAGATCATGGACAGCCCAAGCTTGCCCGCAAATTGCTCGATGAAGCCATCAACGGCTTGCCCAATCAGCCTGAGCTGATCTATGCCCGCATACTGTTGCTCAGACCGGATGAAACCGCGCTGCTCGACAGCGAGTCCGAGCATCT
>JASLJP010000238.1 GCA_030152425.1 Aquirhabdus sp. | reverse complement strand
AACTGACGGTCATCGTGCGATTCGCCGTATCGTTTCCGAGCAGCCTGATTTGGTGGTACTGGACGTGATGCTGCCGGGTGCCGATGGTCTGACCGTCTGCCGCGAAGTTCGCCCACACTATAATCATCCGATCCTGATGCTCACTGCACGTACCGATGATATGGATCAGGTACTGGGTCTGGAAATGGGCGCTGACGACTATGTCGCCAAGCCTGTCCAGCCGCGCGTTCTGCTGGCGCGTATCCGTGCCCTGCTGCGCCGTACTGATAAAGTCGTCGAAGAAGATGTCGCCCAGCGCCTCGAGTTCGATGATCTGGTCATCGACAACGGCGGCCGCTCGGTCACCCTCGCTGGCGAGCCGGTCGATTTCACCAGTGCAGAGTACGATCTGCTCTGGCTGCTGGCGTCCAACGCCGGTCGTATCCTGTCCCGCGAAGACATCTTTGAGCGTCTACGCGGTATCGAATACGACGGTCAGGACCGTTCGATCGACGTACGCATCTCGCGTATCCGTCCAAAAATCGGCGATGATCCAGAGAATCCAAAACGCATCAAAACCGTACGCAGTAAAGGCTATCTGTTCGTCAAAGAATCGATCGCCGCGTAAGGTCGCGCTGCACCCAAGGAGTCGGTAGACATGGAGATGTGTTTCGTCTGATTTATCATGGCTACCCATTCATTGCACATAAAGACAGGCTAAAATCCTGTCTTTATTGTTTGTGGTGTACGTTGCTTTTTTTGCATGACTTGCATGGTTTATAAAAAGTGCATGCGCGGCCTTAGACCTGCGCTGCCGATGGGATGGTATGGATAAGTTACGCTACAGCATATTCTTAAAGATCTACACGGGTCTGCTTTTGGTCTGTGCGTTCGTCGGCTTGCTCGATTATGTCTTTATCAACGAGGTGAACTCTTACCGGATTGATAAATATCGGGAAACGATGGCATCCGGAGCGTTTTATATCATCGCTCAGGGCGTCGCACGCCAGCCCGATGCCGAAGCCAAACAAGGCTGGCTGGACGAAGCTTCTCTGCTGCTCAACCAGCCGCTGTCGGTGATCAAACGTAACACCATCGTCTTTACCCATCACGAAGCCCAGCAGCTCGAAATGGGCAAAGCCGTCGTGCGCTATAAACAAGACCTGCCCTTGGTCACTGGCCAAGCCGTCGAACCCTATGCCGATGTCTATATCACCATTCCCAATGGCACCGACCTGCTGCGCGCCCGTGTCGACCGGGTCAGCGAGCAGCAGATCCGCGCGCTCGGTGTATTCCTGCTCGACGACCTGACCCACTTTGAAGGTCATGAGCAAGCGCGTCTCGACGCATTGAATACCCATCTGCCGTTTAAGCTGTCACTCAAAGATTTTAGCGATGTCAGTCTTGACGACGACCAGCGCGAGCGCCTACGCCGCAAAGAAGTCGTGCCGGTCTACCGCGATGCGGGTACCAGCCGCAACCCGACCTTGCGGATCTTGGGCCCGATCAATACTGCCGACGGCAGCCAGATCTTGCAGATCGGTCCCATTGCATTGTTTAACCGTTTGCCGGTTCGCTTGCTCATCGCCGTGACCATCGTCAGTCTCATCGTGATCCTGCTCGGCGTTTACGCCCTGATCTGGCCGCTGGAGCGCAAGCTGCTGATGGTGCAAAAAGGGGTGAGTCAAGTGCGGGCGGGGGACTTTACCGCGCGCGTGCCAGTGCTGGGACAGGATGAGGTGAGCCATCTGGCCATGACCTTTAACCAGATGACCGAACATATCCAGCGCCTGATCGAAGCACAGCGCGAGCTGACGCGCGCGGTCTCGCATGAGCTGCGCACGCCAGTGGCGCGGATTCGTTTTGGCGTAGACATGCTGGCCGATACCGACGACGTCGACTCGCGCTGGGATCAGCAGGAAAAAATCGACAAAGACATCGAAGAGCTGAACAACCTCATCGACGAGATTCTGACCTACGCCACGCTGGAGCAGGGCACGCCATCGCTGAATCTCGAGCCGATCGCGCTGTATGAGATGGTGCGTCAGGTCGGTGAAGAGACCCGCGCCTTGGGCAAATCGACCACGGTTGAAGTCTATGAGCCGGATCACGACCAGATCGCCATCGCCGACCGCCGCTACCTGCACCGCGTGATCCAGAATTTCGCCGGTAACGCCATGCGCTACGCCAACCAACGCATCCGCATCAGCGCGGGTGTCGAGGGCAAAGGCGATAAACGTATGGCTTATATATCCGTCGAAGACGACGGTCTCGGTATCCCCGAGAAAGACCGCGCCAAAGTCTTCCAACCCTTCGCCCGCCTCGACGACAGTCGGACGCGTGCCTCGGGAGGCTATGGTCTGGGGCTATCTATCGTGGCCAAAATTGCATTTTGGTTTGGCGGCAGCGTCGAGGTGGATCAAAGTCCGGAGCTTAGAGGCGCACGGTTTATCATGCGCTGGCCATTGAAGAAGTAGTGAGCGGTGAGTGGCTGCGAGATCCGATATATTCGCGGCCTTCAGGATAAGTGTATTTCATAGTCATCCACTTCCCAGTATTTGCGACTTCTACGATTGATCGCCGCTGCGCCGATCATGATCAATGCTAAACACAGGCCGAGCGCCAACAAGTACACGATCCAAAAAAGAATCGGGTACGGGTCGAATTTCTCACGGACATCAATCAAACTCATCAGCGCAGCAAAGGTCAGTAGATATGCAGGGAAGATAAACCATGCCGGCGCAAACGATTTTGCCTTCATCAAGCGCACCTGGCAGTGATCACACTTGAATCGTTGTCGGGTTTTGATTGTGTCCCATAAGGGATGAGCAGATTTGGCAATAATAG
>JASLJP010000204.1 GCA_030152425.1 Aquirhabdus sp. | reverse complement strand
CACGCCGCTGGGATTAGCTCCGAGCAAGTCGCTCACTACTTCACAGCAAGGCCTATGCCAATATGCTACCGCGTGCTGCTGTACAGCTGTGCATTTTCATCGCGTCTACACACCTTTGATCAGCTATCTGTTGCAGGCCGATTTATTTGCGCATATTTATTGTATAATAAATGCACATCAGATCACGGTTTCAACGACCCGCAGGATGAGATGAACGTGCAGGAAGCACTTCAAATCTCGCGCACGGCGTTGAGCAATGCATAACCGCACAAAACCGACATTTGAACTCCCGTACTGCACACCTCTTATACTGGTTTATGAAGGAACATGGCCCACAGTCCGCTCTCAATCAAAGACATGACGCACCATCTCGATACCCTGCGTAAACATTTGCTCGGGTCTACGATCGTGATGGAGTATAGCTATATCCAAAAATGCCTCTTGCTGCTGGGGTTTTTGGTCGTCCTGTTCTGCTCCTTTATCTTCTATGAAGCGGTCGTGCTGCTCGTCCCGACGTGGCGAGCCTACGTCAATGTGCCGCTGTTTCATTTGCTGATCTGGGTCGATTCGATCATCGTGCTGATGACCGTCATCTTGGGCGTGATCTGCTACCGTCTACGCAACAACGAGTGGGCCAATCGCTACGCACACTATATCTGTGTCATTTTTTATGCGGTCACGCTGTGTAGCACGGGCTATGCGGTCGGAGCCATGAGTCCGTCGACTGGAATTTTCATGATCGGTACGCCGATCATCGGTTTGGCGCTGTTCCCCCGCCGCATGGTGCTCATCACCACCATGATCGCATCGGCGACCATGATTTTTCTGGCCTTTGCCGGTGTATCCGGATGGATTCCCTATGCGCCAATGTTTGTGGATGGCGGCCTGCTGGATCTAAAGAACCATTCGCGCTTTTACTTCTGCAGCCAGATGTTTTTTATGCTGCCGCCCTCGCTGATCATTTTGGTCATGTCTGACCTGATCCTCAAGCAGTGGCATAAACGCGGCCATGAGGTCACCCTGCTCAGTCAACTCGACTCTCTGACCGGCCTGTACAACCGTCGTACCATCAACGAGCATATGGAGCGCTTGGTCGAAAATAGCGATGGCCAAGAACAAGTTGCCGCGCTGCTGCTCGATCTGGATTTCTTTAAGTCGATCAATGATACCTATGGCCATATGATCGGCGATGAAGTGCTGCGCACCGTCGCGCAGTCCTTGCAGCACAGCATGCGCAAGCATGATGTGGCAGGTCGTTTTGGGGGCGAAGAGTTTATCGTGGTGCTGTCCGGCGCAGACCGAGAGGTCGGTATGGCGGTCGCAGAGCGTATCCGCGCCAATGTCGAAGCCATCCGCATCAGTGCGAGCTGTGGTGGCAAGAAGATCAGTATCACCACCAGTATCGGTGTCGCGACCTGCACACCGACCGATCTGACCCGTATCCATGACATGGTCATGTATGCCGACCAAGCGCTGTATCAGGCGAAACACCAAGGCCGTAATCGGGTCGTGCATTTCGACCAACTACCCCAGTCGCCCGAGGCCGAGGTGGATGTGGTCAATGACCCTGCCGCACAGGCGCGCGGCGATGAAGACGGCTTTACCGTCCGGGCATGATCAGACCTCGACATGTCTGACCTGATTCAATCCAACGCACATCCTGATCGGTTGTGCGTTTTTTATTCGTCATCCTCAAAGTCGTGCTCTGATCGCGTGTTATGGTGCGTGCCTTTGTCGGCCACGCGATAGTCTTCGCTGGCCCATGCGCCCAGATCGATCATTTTACAGCGCTCCGTGCAGAATGGCCGATACGGGTTGTCGGTCCATGTGGACGGTTTGCCGCACTTCGGGCAGGGAAAGCTGGGGACAGGGGGTGTTTGCGTTGGTTGGCTCATATATCCTCAAATACATATCGGTGTGAGTCATGCTTGCCGCTGCTCGCAAGGACGACAGCGGTAAGCAAACCGAGCTTTAGAACAGCGCGTTAATGGTCTTGAAGGCGACCAGATTATTGTTGGCATCAAACAGCTCGACCACGACCAAGTCTTGCTGGCCACGTGCCACATTGGCATTGACCACATTTTTGTTCAGCAGAGCGGCGGGGGTGATGATTTGACGGATGACCGCATTATCAGCAGTGTCGACTTTGGCCGGACTGACGATCATGATCACCGCCTTGGTTGCGCCGTCAACATAGCTCCAGTTGATCAAATCGGCAGTTTGGGTGACGCTAAAGCCAGCAGGATAGACAAATGCTTGTTTGTAGACTGCCCATACACCCTTGGAAGCCACACGATAGTTGACACAGCCTGCGACGTTTTTGCTGTCGTCGCTACTAAAGCCGGTGCGGTTATATTTGCCCGTGTAGTTGTCATTCGCGCGTTTATAACTACCGGAAAACGTCCCCATAAAGGTATTGTTAGGTTCGGTGATGGTCGCGTCATCCAGACTGCCGGAGATCGTGCCGCCATTGAGGTTCGCAAAAAGCTTGCTGCCGGAGATCTGCAAGGCATTGGTGCGTTGGCAGTCTGAATTGAACTGGAATGACATGCGACCGTCAAAATGACCTTCACCGCTTGGCAGGGTGAGATACATGCCGCCGATGTTGCCGACTGGATCTGCGATCTCATCAGATTGCAAGAAATAACCAAACATACGGCCGCTTGGACCATCTTCCAGTGACGGTGGGGTAATCGAGTCGAGTACTTGATCGGTGGTGCCGCCGCCGCAGCCACTGAGCAGAAGTGCAGTGCTGAGGCTGCACAAGGCGAGCAAATGAGTCTGACGTGACATAAAGGTGTTCCTAACGTAGGGTAGAGGTGTAAGAGGGTGACCCCGCAATCCGTGCGGGGGGTTAAAGCGGGTGGCGATGGCGCTGCATGATCGCTTGCCATTGCGCGGCAGTGACCGGCATGAGCGAAAGTCGATTGCCACGGCGAACCAGTGCCAGCTCTTCGAGCTCCGGCATCGCGCGCAGTTGATCGAGCGGGATCATCTCAGGCCAGATTTCGCCAAATTTTACATCGACACCTGTCCAGCGCGGATTATCCAGCGTCGACTTGGGATCGTAGTAGTGGTGGTTCGGGTCGAATTGGGTCGGATCCGCGTAGCCTGCGCGGGCGATGGTCATCTGACCAACGATACCCGGTACTTTGCAGTTTGAGTGGTAGAATAGCGCTTCATCGCCAACGGCCATCTCGCGCAGAAAGTTGCGGGCTTGGTAGTTGCGGACGCCATCCCAGAGTGCAGTACCACGCGTCTTGAGGTGTTCAATGCCAAACGTTTCTGGTTCAGATTTCATTAGCCAATAGGCCATAGGATGTTCCTGTTTTGAGTTCCCTATTAAACGTAAATCCTCACATTCCGTTGGCATTGTATATCCATATGCCGTGGTGCGTGAAAAAGTGTCCGTATTGTGATTTTAACTCACATGCCGTACCCGAGGGTACATTTTCGGTAGACGGTACGTTATCGCTCAGTTTAGAGCAGCAGTATCTGGCGGCGCTGGTCGCAGACGCCGTACAGCAGGTCGGCTGGGCGCGGGGTCGCCCTCTGGTCAGCGTGTTTATCGGCGGTGGCACGCCATCCTTGATCTCCGCTGCTGGTTATCAGTGGCTGTTTGCCGAGCTGCGCCAGTTGTTCGACTTTGCGCCCGACTGCGAGATTACGCTGGAGGCCAACCCCGGTACGCTGGAGCATGCGCCTTTTGCCGACTATCTCGCCGCAGGCATCAATCGCTTGTCGCTGGGTGTGCAGACTTTTGATGATGGCTTGCTCAAGACCTTGGGACGGGTGCACGACGCCGGAGAGGCGAGGCTTGCCATTCAGCGTGCGCGTCAGGATGGCTTTAGCCGCTTAAATGTCGACCTGATGCATGGCTTGCCCGAGCAACGTGTCGAGCAGGCGTTGCTCGACCTACAGACTGCCATCGACTGCGGTGCCACGCATATCTCGTGGTATCAGTTGACCATAGAGCCGAACACTGTGTTCTTTCGCACCCAGCCTGTGCTACCGGATGAAGATCGTTTGGCGGATATCCAGACGGCAGGCGAGGCGCTGCTGCGCCAGCATGGCTATGTTCAGTATGAGGTTTCGGCATGGGCGCGCGAGATGCCCAGTCGGCATAACCTTAATTACTGGCAGTTTGGCGACTATCTGGCGATCGGTGCGGGTGCGCATGGCAAGATCACGACCCAGACCGCAGCGGGCGAGTTGGTCGTCTCGCGCTTTCAAAAGTCGCGTCTGCCGAAAGACTACCTCGCCCAGATCC
>JASLJP010000187.1 GCA_030152425.1 Aquirhabdus sp. | reverse complement strand
CTTGGTGATGACCCAACGTGCCGGACGCAGACCGTTACGGTCGAGCATACAGATCGCATGGCGACCGTCTTGGATCACGAGACCGGCCGGACCGTCCCACGCTTCCATGTGTTTGGAGTTGAACTCATAGAATGCGCGCAGATCGGCATCCATGGTTTCGACGTTTTGCCATGCTGGCGGCACCAGCATACGCAGCGCGCGGAACAAGTCCATGCCGCCACCGACCAAGATCTCGAGCATATTGTCCAGACTTGAGGAGTCGGAACCGGTGCGGTTGATCAGTGGTTTGATGTCGAGCAGACCCGGCAGCAAAGGATTGGCGAACTTCGGCGTACGGGCGACCGACCAGTTGCGATTGCCCATGATGGTATTGATTTCGCCGTTGTGCGCGAGATAACGGAACGGCTGCGCCAACATCCAGCGCGGGGCGGTGTTGGTCGAGAAGCGTTGATGGAACACGACGATATGCGAGGCCATCCGCTCATCGCTCAAATCCAGATAGAAGGCCGCAATGTCCTTCGGCATCATCAGGCCTTTATAGCTGATGACGGTACTGGCGAGCGTCGTAACGTAGAACAGCGGATCATGGGTCAGCTGGCTTTCGGCATGACGACGCGCGAGGAACAGCTTGCGGTTAAACTCCGCCTCGGCCATATCTGCAGGTGCAGCGACAATGATCTGGCTAAAGGCCGGCAGCGTGCGCAGGGCGATCTCGCCCAAAATATCGACGTTGATCGGGACTTCGCGCCATGCAGCAACGGTCAAACCGACTTTGGCGATCTCGGCATCGAGCACGTCACGGGCGTGCTGGGCGAGGGTCGCTTCGGTATTGAGGAAAATCGTGCCAACTGCAAACAGTTCTGGCAAAGTGACGCCGAGCTTTGCGGCTTCAGCACGGAAGAAATCTTTGGGCATCGCCAGCAGCAAACCACAGCCGTCACCGGTCTTACCGTCGGCTGCAATACCGCCACGGTGCGTCATACAGCTCAAGCTATGGATGGCAGTCTGTAGCAAATGATGACTCGCCTGACCCTGCATGTGAGAAATCAGACCAAAGCCACAGTTATCCCGAAAATCTTCAGGTTGATACAAACCCGTCACATCCGCATCTGAAACATGGCCAGATGGGGTGCGAACTTCCGTAGAAGACGTAGCGAGCGGCGACATATGCATGGCGTACCCTTAAATAAGAAACAATAGAAATAGCAAAACAACTTACGAAACATCTTACGTAATCATGCGTGTCTCATCAGCATGCAGCTGGTGCAGATTAGACGAATACCAGAACTCGAGCGGAATACCCTTTACGCGCAGCGCACGGCGACTTTGTTGCGCCATGATTTTACAAACAACGTTGTAAACAATTTTCTATACAACTTTCACAGCCTTGAAAACCGTTTTCATCAACTTATCACGCGTCAAAAATCGAAGACAGACAAAACGGTGTAATAGTGTAAAGAAAAACGCAGACGATCTCAAATGCAATCCCTGATATATTAAATATAACAGAATTGCTACATGCCTTTTTCTGTACACAGAGTGAGCATTATCGCACATAATTGGCAAGAATCATCAACAAAATCAAGCAAAGGTCTCGTGAACTGACTAGACACAGTTTTTTGTGATCTCGGGCAAAAATAAAGCACCCAGATGGGTGCTTTAGAGGCCATGACGCCCTGATCACTACAGGCAGCACAACAGACCACCATGCGGCATGATTCAGTGCTTAGTTAAACGGATCTTGAACCGGCCCGATCGGGGTCGCACCATGGTTTTTACCCGCTGCAGGATCTGGATTGGCCGCATCTGTGCTCGGTGGCGGCGCATCCGGCACGCCACTAAACCCGTCCACACCGGCGGGCAATGCGCGCGAGCGGCTGGATTGGTCAATCAGGGTCGGCTGGTTGTCCACCGTCGCACCATCTGCCAGTTGCTCGATTTTGTTTTCTATCGCATCGGTCGGGGGTGGCAGGGCGACCGGACGCAGCCTGACCTGATGCAGATTTGAATTGGAGAAATCGACGACGTTGTTGTCGCTGTCACTGACAAAAGGCTGATAGCTGGAGAAGCGCTCTGGAAAAGCCTTGACCGAAGGCGGCAGACCGAAGTCCATGCTCTGCATCGCACCCATCGCCGTAGCAACCGTACCAAACACACCATAGGTCAGGATATAGCTCTCATCCTTACCGCCTTTGTGGTAGCGGAAGTATTGGAAACGGGCACGGTCGGTACGTTTGGCCAAGAAATCGGTGATGACCGACTCCTGCGACACATTCATGACCTGCAAGGTCCAATCACTGGCATGCGCCGAGGTAAAGGCAGAAGCCTTGAACTCGGGTGCATGGCTGGAATCCTGTTTATCGGCGACTTTGGTCAGATCAAGCAACGGCACGATATCAGCCAGATTTCCCAGATCGATCGGAAAGCGATTGGGCATGACTTGCTGCGCAACACTTTCTGCCGGGGTAAAGGAGTTTTCCTTGGTCACTCGACTGGCCAGTTGCAGCCAGATCCACAGCACGCCACTGGCCGCAATAATCGCGACACCCGAAATCAGCCAGATTTTGGGATAAAAGTGGTCATCGTATCCTGATACTGTCTTTGAACTCATACCACCTCCAAGCCGGGTGTTTTTTGCTGCAGGGTTTGTAACAGCAAATCCAGATCAAAATCCTTGCTAATCACACCATCGCCAAGCTGACGTAATAGCACCAAACGCAACTTGCCAGCCAGTACTTTTTTGTCTTGCCCCATCAGGGCCAAAAACTCTTGCGCACCGATATCGGGCAGATCGACCGGTAGCTTGGCCGCGATCAGCAAGCGGCGAACCCGGCTAACGTCAGCGGCCGAAATCCAGCCCAAACGCGCGGAGAAATCCGCCGCCAGAAGCATCCCGACTGCAACCGCCTCACCGTGTAGCCATTCGCCATAGCCCATAAAAGACTCGATGGCATGACCAAACGTATGGCCGAGGTTGAGCAGCGCACGCTCGCCATGTTCATGCTCATCGGCCACAACGATCCGCGCTTTGTGCTCACAGGAGCGGTAAACCGCTTCGGCCAGTAAGCCCGCATCGCGACCGACCAGTGCGGCCATATGGACTTCTAACCACTGTAAAAATTCGGTATCCCGGATCAGGGCATACTTAATCACTTCCGCCAAGCCCGCCGACAACTCCCGATCAGGCAATGTGGCGAGCTGCGCCATGTCCGCCAGCACCACTTTGGGCTGCTTAAACGCACCGATCATATTTTTGCCCAGAGGATGATTGACCCCGGTCTTGCCGCCCACACTGGAGTCGACTTGAGACAACAATGTGGTCGGCACCTGCACAAAATCCACACCGCGCTGAAAGCTCGCTGCTGCAAAACCCGCCATATCCCCCACCACACCACCACCCAGCGCAAGGACAGTGCAGTCACGATTAAAACGCTGCGTCATCAAGGCATCAAAGATCAGATTCAGACTGTCCAGTGTTTTATATGACTCGCCATCCGGCAAAATCACGCTGGCGACCGTCTTGCCTGCAGCTTCAAGGGCGGCCACATAGCGCGCCAGATAGAGCGGCGCAACCGCGGTATTGCTCACGATCATGACCTGATGACCGTGGATATAGGGCAGCAAATACTGCGTCAGCGCTAAATCACTGCCGATAAAAATCGGATAGCTGCGCGTATCCAAGGCAACCTGCAAGGTTTGCACCAATGGGGAATGGGTTGTCGTACTCACGGCAGAAGCGGCTTGCGTCATAATGGACTAATTCACAATAAATTAAAGTATCGGATTCCGATTCAGTTTTATTTTATCGTGTTTGCGTGGATGAGATGAATGATTTTTTGTGCGAGTTCGCGCGCAGAGCCATCCAAGGTCATGACGACATGATGGGCAATCGAGCGATAGAGGGGATCACGAACCGCAAGCAGTTCTTTTAAACGCGCTTCGGGATTGCTGGTTTGCAACAACGGCCGGTTGCGATCTCGCGAAGTACGCGCGACTTGCATGGCGACAGGGGTATAGAGATAAACAACAGTGCCACGCTCACGCAGATAACGCCGACTCTCTGGATGAGTCACTGCGCCACCGCCTGTGGCCAATACGATATTATGCATCAAGGTGAGTTCAGCGATGACTGACTCTTCGCGCAGCCTAAACCCGGCTTCGCCTTCTTTTTCAAAAATCCATGGAATTGTAGCGCCCGTACGGCGCTCAATTTCATGATCCGTGTCCACAAAGGTGCGACCCAGTAGATCGGCAAGATGCCGACCTACAGTAGTTTTCCCCGCCCCCATCGGCCCCACCAAAAACAAGTTGCCGTCAAGCAACATGCTTTCATCGGGATCACTGGATGCGCTCGGCGCAGCTTCATGCATGTACACGTCCTACACCAACTTCACATTTAACACCTCGCACGCTGCAAATCACTTGGAGGCGATTTGCGCGGCGTTGTTGACCAAGCGTGGTGTAACAAAGATCAACAGTTCTTGCTTGTTGTTCGACTGCAAGGTGTGACGGAACAGACGACCCAAGTACGGCAGGTCACCCAAGAATGGCACTTTGGTGGTGCTACTTGAGATCTGGTTCTGGAAGATACCGCCCAATACCACGGTTTGTCCATCGTTAACCAACACATTGGTCTGGATACGGTTGGTGTTCACCGTCAACTGACCATTTGGTGCTGCGTTACCTGGGCTGTCCGCATTGATCAGCAGATTCATACCGATACGGCCATCTGCAGTGATATTCGGTGTGACCGTCAGGCTGAGTTCAGCATTGACGAAGGCCACCGAGGTTGCACCACTGGAGGTCGCTTGTTGGTAAGGAATCTGTGTACCTGCCGCGACGACTGCTTTCTGGTTATCGCCAGTCAACACTTTAGGTGTTGCAATGACTTCACCTTTACCATCAGCCTGCAGGGCGGACAAGGTCAGATCCAACATGATGTCAGAGATGCTCATGATGCCCAGTGCGATACTGCTTGCGCCGGTACCGGTCGCTGCCAAATCCACACTCAAGTTTTGTGGCTGAGTAATCGTGTACTGAACACCTTGCTGGCCATTCAACGTAAATGAGGTTGGCGCACGCAGATCGAACAAGGTTTGCTCATGACCACCAACCAACAGGTTTGGACGGCTGGCTACACCATGGGACAACACGCCCCACTGTACACCCAGCTCTTTGCTAAACGAATCGGTCGCCTGCACGATACGCGCTTCGATCATCACTTGCTTGACTGGCACGTCCAGATGCGAGATCAGATCACGCACTTTGTCGATGATCACTGCAGTATCCTGAATGATCAGGGTATTGGTACGTTCATCAATAGACAGTGTACCGCGCGGTGACAGCAAGCTGCCGGTATTGGTATCGCTATTGAGTGTACTGCCACCACTGGTACCACCATTACGACCATTGGTAATCAGCGTCAGGATGTCATTTGCTTTTGCATAAGACAGTGGGATGAATTGAGTTGACAACGGTGCCAATTGCTCGGCTTGGCGATTGCTTTGAATTTCAATTTTTTCGCGTGCAGCCAACTCTTCAGCCGGTGCAATCAAAATCACATTGCTGTTTTGACGTTTACCCAGACCTTTGGTTTTCAGGATAATGTCCAGCGCTTGATCCCAAGGTACATTTTGCAGACGGATGGTGATCTTGCCGGCAACCGAATCGCTGGCAACCAAGTTCAGGCCGGTGAAGTCGGCGATCAACTGCAGCACGGAACGCACTTCGATATCTTGGAAGTTCAGTGACAGTTTTTGACCGCTATACACTTGTGGCTTGAGCACATCTGCCTTAGGCGGAACAACGGGCTTCACGCTGATGGTGAGCTTATTGTCGGCTTGATAGGCCAGATATTCAAAGTTACCTTGAGGCTGAATAACCAGCACACCGTTGTTGCCTTCGTTATATGCATCGACTGTTTTCACCGGTGTGGCAAAGTCGTTGACATCATAACGCTTACGCAGACGCTCTGGCAGGCGTGTACCCAAGAAGCGAGCGATGATTTTTGAACCTTGTTGCTGAACATCAACCGGCACATTGGCGTTATTCAAACCGACCAAGATATTACCTTCACCGGCTGATCCACGACGGAAGTCGATATCGGACACCTGATTTTCAGCACGTGCGCTGGTGGTATCAGTTGCAGGCTGAGCGACTGGGGTCGAAACCACGGCTTGGGGTGCAGTTGCTTTACTGCCGCCGATTTTCAGCACCAAAGTGCTGCCTTCAACGCGGGTTGAATAGCCGCTGGCTTGATTCAGGTTGACGACCAGACGGGTGCGCTCGGCATTATCAACCACCGCCAGACTGCGGGCATTGCCCGAACCCAGATCCTGATAACGGCTCGCCAGCATGCTGCGTGCATTTGGCAAATCAACGACCAAGCGCGATGGCTTGTCCAACTGATAGGCCTGTGGATTTGGTGGGGTGCCATCGAACGCCAAGCGCAGCTCGGTTTCATTGTTCGGCAGGGCGATCGTGGTAATGCCGGTCAGGGCAACTTGGCTTGCTGCATAGGCAGGCGCAACCACGGCGAAACTCGCAACCAATGCAAGATGCAGGGGCAAAGTCTTAGCCACAAAGCTGCGCGGCATCGCCGATGCTAATTTATTATTGCGAAATACGCTAACTTCCATGTTATTTACCCCTAGATCCAACCAATTAGATAGCATGCGACTCATCATATTGCTCATCATTGTTATCCTCAAAATTTGCTTATGCGCCCGCATCAGCCATGATTAAGCTACGTGGTCGTTCAACAAAGCCCGTTTTTCCATCCGGCACAATCTCAACCACATTCACCTGAGTTGGGGTAATGCCGACAATTCGACCGTAATTTTTACCGATGTAATTTCCAACCTGTACACGCAGCACGCCGCCTGTCGGGTCTTCAATCAGCGCATAGAGCGGGCCTTTTGCGTTATGGATGGTGCCGCGCATACGCAGACCCTCAATCGCAAACTGCTCCAAGAACTGCGGTGGACGGCTCAAGTCAGGCATCACATGACGTCCGGCATTGATCCGCATTTCATCAGCAAGACTGAGTGGCAGGAAAGGACT
>JASLJP010000136.1 GCA_030152425.1 Aquirhabdus sp. | reverse complement strand
GCTACGAGCTGACGCCCAGCCTGTCCGCCCGCTATAGCATCGGCTACTGGCAGAACGACGCCACCAGTAATGCGCGCTCATACTTGAAAGACAGCGCGGGCAATCCCTACTACGGTGCAACCACAGGCACAGTCAACATCGCCGGGATGAGTTACAACGCCAGCAGCATCGCCTCCCAGTTCAGCAGTAACAGCGTTGAACAAGCCCGTTTGCTGCAGAGTCTGGTGCTTCAGAGCCACGACAGCGGCGTGTTTAACTGGCAACTCACCGCCAGCCATATGGACTATCTGGACGACACCACCCGTCAGTCGAGCAGTGTCTATCCTGCGGCGCTGCAGGGCGGTAGCGGACGCATCAGCGATGCCAGCGGTACCGGCTGGACGACGGTCGATCTATCCGGTCAGCTACAGCCCGCAGACGGCGCATGGCGTGACCATAGCCTAAGCCTTGGCGCGCATGGCGACTGGTATAAATTATCCAGTCCTACTTACAACACCACCGACTGGCGCAGCGGCGATATGGGCAGCCTGTATAGCACCGCGCGCGGTGCCACCCAGACGCAAGCCTTGTGGTTACAAGACATCTGGCACTTTAGCCCCGCGTTAAAGGCCACCGTCGGTGCACGCTATGAGCACTGGCGCGCCGATGACGGCTATAACCTCGCCACCAGCAATAACGGCAGCCAGTTTGCCGTGACCCAGCCGACGCTGACCCAAGCTGCGATCTCACCGAAAGGGTCGCTGGCATGGGCGGCGACCGATCTGTGGACAGTGACCGGCTCGCTGGCCAAGGCGATCCGCTTTCCGACCGTGGGCGAGCTGTACCAAAACGTGCAGACTGGCAGCACCTATAGCCAGCCCAACCCAAATCTGAAACCCGAAAGTGTGGTGTCGGACGAGTTGGCGTTTGAGCGCAAGGCTGACACCAGCCAACTGCGGATCTCGCTGTTTGAAGAACGCGTGGCCAATGCCCTGATCTCGCAAACCTCGCTGATTGCCGGTGTAGCCGCACCCGTGGCGTTTACCCAAAACGTCGACCGCACCTACCAACGCGGTGTAGAGCTGGCAGGGCGCTTTGACGATGTCCTGCTGCGTGGCCTGCAACTGTCCGGCAGCGTCACCTATGTCGATGCCGAGATCAAGCGCAACAGCGGCTATGTGGCGACGATCCCCGGTGCGACCTCCGAGGGGCAGCACACGCCGTATATCCCCGACTGGCGCGCGACCTTGGTCGCGACCTATAAGCCCGATCAGCACTGGGCATTTACCGTCGCAGGTCGCTATAGCGGCAAGCAATACGCGACGGTAGACAATACCGATACCAACCCCGATACCTATATGGGCTTCCAGAGTTATTTTGTCATGGATGCGCGGGTTAGCTATCAGTATGACCGCCACTGGAGTGCAGCGCTGGGGGTGGATAATCTCAACAACCGCAAATACTTCCTCTTCCATCCCTTCGTGCAGCGCACGGTGATGGGCGAGCTGAAGTACAGTTACTAGTCTGTTATGACATAAAAAAAGCGCCTCTTAGTGGGCGCTTTTTTATGGGTTGTCAGGGTGTTACTGAATCTTGCGATCCAGCACCGAGCGGATGTCGGCCAGACAGCTGTCCATATCCCAGGCCAGCCATGCGGGCTCAAACACCGAGGAATAGTGGGCGCGCTGGGCACTGCTGACCAATACGCGGATCGGGCACTCTTCTTCCATCATGCGCCATGGAAAAACCGGTGCATCGGCGTCGAGCAGGAACGGCAGATCGCGCAGGTCGAGCACCATCGCCGCCAGAAATTCGGGGAAGCCGATGATCGAAAACTCGTCGGTGCGGCGGCGGATATACTCCAGATCATCCCACTGGGCAGTGATGTGGCTCTCCGGCGCGGCAAAGGCGATGATCCCGATCAGATGATAGTCACGGGTAGTATGCAGCCATGTTTTGTAACGCACGGGGGTTTCGACTTCGAGCGTGACGGGTTCTATACGGTGCGGCATGACGATGGACGATCAACATTTTTAGAATATGGGACGAAATTGTACGCGCATTGTGAGGTGCGGTCAAAACGGATCGTGATCGGCTTGGCAAATCGGTGTGGATCAACGCGGTAGGTCAGGCAGGCCAAACAGACGGTCAAAGCCCCAGTTAAACACCAGCCCATAGACCAAAAAGAACAGCATCAGCCCCAAGTCAGTGATCAGCGCATGCCATAGACTGATCTGCAGCCACCACGCGATCAGCGGCAAAGTCACGACCAGCAGGCCAAACTCAAAGCACAGGGTATGGATGATGCGGCGCAGCCAAGTGCGGCGCGTGTCGGTCTGGCGTGATTCCCAGTGTTCAAACAGTTTGTTGAACAGCATGTTCCAGCCCATCGCAAGCCCAGACATGACCACGGTCATGATGCCGATATGCACGAGGCCATCGTCGAAGATCCAAGCCACGACGGGGATCGCCAGCATGAGTGCAATCAGCTCAAAGGACAGACCGTGGATGACGCGACGTTTTAAACCTTGCATGGTGGGAGAGTGTGTGAACGCGGAAAGTCGATTTTAGCAGTGTTGCCAAAGAGATGGGCAGAACGAAGTGTTCTAGTTGAGTAGGTAGATGATCACGAGACCGGCCACCATGAGGCCGATATAGTGCCAGATGCTCAGCAGTTTGCCTTGCGGCGCGTACTGGGTGTCTAGCTCTATTTCAGGCTCCGGCAGTGGCGAGGCCGGTAGGCCGTACTCGGGCGCGATGATGACCGCCGCCGCCATCGTGCGGGGTTTAGGGGTCCACTCACACGGGTAGCCAAATTTTTCTTGCGATGCGGCCAGCCACGTTTGTTTGAATTTCACCGGCCAGTAGCGCGCAGGTACGACCCGTACCAGCCCCTCATCATTGATCAGTACCGGAAAATACGACAGCGACAGCATGCCATCCGGCAGGTGCCGACACTGAAAATAGGTGGTCGAGATCTTGAGCGGATAGGGCAGGATACTCTTGGGCACGTCGCGGCCAAACATCCGCACCAGCTCGTTTTCCAGATTATCCCCGATGCATTGTGCGGCCGGATCTTCGAGCTTCTTGCCTTTCAGGTTGATCAGCAAGTGTGCGAGCAA
>JASLJP010000105.1 GCA_030152425.1 Aquirhabdus sp. | reverse complement strand
TATCTCTATCAAGGCGGGGCGAATAAAGCGCAAGTGAAGGCGGCGACCTATGCGGCGGATGCTGCGCGCCAGCAAGTCAGCCTTGCTCAGCTCAATACCTATGATCAGGCGCGGTTGTTCCGGACGCAAATCGAAGGTAATCAGGGACGCTTGGGCGTGTTGGGGCAACGCAAGCAAAGTATAGAGCGGACACGAGAGTTGTATCAGGAGCAATACAAACTCGGGACGCGGTCGATCTTGGATCTGTTAAATGCTGAACAGGAAATTTATCAATCTCAAGCGGATGAAGAGTCCGTACGTCATGACATCTGGCTAAGTCTGGTCGATTATATCGGCGCTGTTGGTTTAGCCCGTAGCGCTTTTGGATTAAACAATACCGCCGTACAAGGCGTGGAAATACTACCATGAGTCAACCTTTGGAGCACGCCAGCTGGATGGCAGTGATGCTATCCGTGGCCAAACATTATCGGATTGATGTGTCGTCGGAGCGCATCAGTGTCGCACTGGAATGGGAGCGCGGCGCACCGACCAGTGTCGTCCTTGAGCGCATGGCCTCGCAGATTGGCCTCAATCTACGCTTTAGCGCCTATGATGCAAAAATGCTTGATCCTTGGCGCTTGCCGTTGGTCGTTGAGTTTAAAGACGGTCAGGTCGGGATGTTGGAACGTACCGATGGGCAGGGGCGCGTCAGTGTCTTGATGGGGGGTGATCAGGGGTTGGCGACCGAGTATTCGGCTCAGGCACTGGAAGAGCGTGTCCTGCGTGTGGCGATCCTGCGCCCTGAAACCTCGGTCCCCGATGCACGGGTTGATGACTATATCAAACCCTATACGCCGAATTGGTTTTGGCAGATTGCGTTGCGGGATTGGCCGCGCTATGGCGATATTATTTTGGCGTCGCTGTTTGCCAATCTACTGGCGCTGTCCAGCATGCTGTTTTCGATGCAGATTTATGACCGTGTCGTGCCTGCCCAGTCGGAACCGACGTTATGGGTGCTGTTTTTTGGGGTACTGTTGGCGATCATTTTTGAGTTCATCTTGCGCATTACCCGTACGCATGTGTCAGATGTGATCGGTAAACGCGCTGACTTGAAAATGTCGGATGTGGTCTTTGGTCATGCACTGCGACTGCGCAACTCCGTGCGGTCGAAATCGACAGGTACTTTTATTTCACAAATCCGAGAACTTGAGCAGGTGCGCGAGGTGATTACCTCAGTGACCATCGGTGCGATTGCAGATTTGCCCTTTGTGCTGCTATTCCTTTGTGTACTGTGGATGATTGGGGGGCCTTTGGTGTGGGTGGCGATTGCGGCTTTGCCGCTGTTGATCATTCCGGGCTGGCTTGCGCAAAGGCCGCTTGCCGTCTTGTCCCGCGAAGGGATGCGTGAAGGCGCGATTCGGAATGCGATGTTGGTTGAGGCGGTCGAAGGCATTGAGGATATCAAGCTGCTTCGCGCTGAACCACGCTTTCAGAACCAGTGGAACCAGATGAATGCCGTGTCTGCGGATATCTCCATGAAGCAGCGTTTCATCACGGCATTGCTGATGACGTGGACTCAGGAACTGCAGAGTTTGGTCTATGTGGTCGTGCTATTGGCGGGATGTTTTTTGGTGATGAAAGGAGATATGACTACGGGTGCCTTGGTCGGTGCGTCTATTTTGTCCTCACGGATGATTGCACCGCTCGCCCAGTTGTCCAGTATCTTTGCCCGCTGGCAGCAGGCCAAAGTGGCACGCATGAGTCTTGATGAGCTGATGAAACGCCCTGTCGACCAGCCAGAGCGAACTGCGATGCTGCATCGTCCGATCATACACGGCCAATACCTGCTGGAAAACGTGCAGTTTCAATATGGTGAAAAAGATAAAAATCCTGCGTTGACCGTGGCGATGCTGCGTATTCAGCCGGGTGAGCGTATCGGGGTGCTTGGGCGCATGGGTGCAGGGAAGTCGACGTTACTGCAGCTTCTGGCGGGGATGCAGATCCCGCAAAAGGGCAAACTGCTGCTCGATGGTGCAGATCAGGCGCTGATTGATCCCTCTGATGTGCGCCGTGATGTGGGACTGCTCAATCAAAACGCGCGGCTGTTTTACGGGACGATACGCGATAATCTGACCTTGGGTCGACCACTGGCCACCGATGAGGAAATGTTGCGTGCGCTGGCGATGGCTGGTGCGACGCAACTGGTACAGACCCAAACCGGCGGGTTGGATTACATCATCAACGAAGGCGGGGTCGGCTTGTCGGGTGGTCAACGTCAGGCCTTGCTGCTGGCGCGAACGATCATCCGTCAGCCGAAAGTATTATTGCTGGATGAGCCAACGGCCTGGTTTGATGATTTAACCGAGCGTCAGGTGATTGCTGCCATGACACCGTGGCTGGCAAATCGTACCTTGGTGGTCGCGACACACCGTATGGCTGTATTGCAATGGGTTGACCGGATCGTGGTTGTGGATGCTGGGCGGGTCGTGATGGATGGCCCGAAAGCTGATGTCTTGCACCGCTTAGCCAATCCTAAATAATCGAGTATAACGCCATGACCAATCCTGAAAATCAGACTCCTGTGGTGGTTACCGTCAACAAGCCGGTTGATACTACCGATAAACCCTATACGCCACCGCCAACGTATACACCAAAGTCATTGGAGGTCGCTTTGCCGCGATCTTCGTTACTTATTTGGATTATTGCTGCTGCGTTATTGTCTTTCTTTCTGTGGGCGAAGTACTTTGAGTTGGACGAGGTGTCTACCGGTACCGGTAAGGTTATTGCGGCCTCCAAAGAGCAAGATATCTCGACCTTAGAGGGCGGTGTGCTGTCGAAAATGATGGTGAAAGAAGGGGACATCGTGGAGGCAGGTCAGGTGCTTGCCCAGTTTGACCGAACGCGCGGGGAATCCGCAGTGGGTGAAAGTGCATCGCGTGCGCGTGCGGCACAAGCCAGTGCGGCTCGACTTCGGGCTGAAGTCAATCAAACCGCATTGGTCTTTCCAGCTGAAGTCAAAAGATCGCCGGATCTGGTGCGCTCCGAGACTGAGCTGTATAACTCACGTCGTCATTCCTTACAGGAAAGTTTGGCTGGTTTTGATCAAGCGGCCAAATTGATCCGCCATGAATTGGCAATGACCGAGCCACTCGTCGCCAAAGGTGCGGCCAGTGATGTCGAAGTACTGCGCCTCAAGCGTGATCTGAATGATATTCAGTCCAAGGCGACCGATTTACGCACCCAATATATCGTTAAGGCGCGTGAAGAGTTGGCTAAAACCAATGAAGAGCTACAGGCACAGCAATCCGTGACCCGTGGACGCGATGATACATTGAGTCGTCTTACCTTCACTTCGCCGGTGCGCGGCGTGGTGAAAGACATTGCCTTGACGACCGTAGGAGGGGCATTGGCACCCAATGGGCGTTTGATGGAAATCGTCCCGCTCGATGATCAGCTTGAAGTTGAAGCGCGTATTTCACCGCGCGATATCGCCTATGTTCGTGTCGGGCAGCCGGCCACCGTCAAGATCACGGCGTATGATTACTCGATCTACGGCGGTTTGCCCGGTAAGGTGGTGCTGGTTTCTCCCGATACGATTCAG
>JASLJP010000072.1 GCA_030152425.1 Aquirhabdus sp. | reverse complement strand
CTTGGTTCTGGGCGCGTACGCCGTCTGGGTCAAAGCTCACGCCTTCGGCCAATGTCAGCCCTTTGACTCGAAAGAAACTCTCGCCCACACCATTCAAGGTCGCATTGGCTTCGATATTGCGAAAGCGCAGCACGGTGCTGGCGTTGATATTTGGGCTGACGCTATCGACATAGGGCTGCTCGGCCAGTGCGTCGGCGTCGCTGGGGCGCAGGGTCTGGATCTTGCCGCTGCGGATGTCGCCAAAGTTTTTACCCGAATAGACGGTGATGGTATTGGTGCCCAGTCCGCTGATGTTTTGCAGGATCGCGGCCTGCGAGCCTTTGCCCAGTGCCACGACCGACACTACCGAGGCGATACCGATGATGATGCCGAGCATGGTCAGAAAGGTGCGCATGCGATGGGCATTCATCGCCAGCAGTGCCATGTGAAAGGCCTCTGCCAGTCGATCAAATACGGCACCGACGGCGGAGGTCTGCGTGATGGTCGGACGCGACAGTAGGGTCGGCGCGGGCAGCGGCGGGGTTGGGATATTGGGCTGATCGGCGATGATGCGCCCATCACTGATCTCGATGATGCGTCCGGTTTGGGCTGCGATCTGCGGATCGTGGGTGACGATGATGATGGTATGGCCTTCGCTATTCAACTCGCGCAGGATGGCCATCACTTCGACGCCGCTATGCCGATCCAGCGCGCCGGTCGGCTCGTCGGCGAGGATCACATCGCCGCCATTCATCAGCGCACGGGCGATACTCACGCGCTGCTGCTGGCCACCGGATAGCTGGCTGGGACGGTTATACAGTCGCTGTGCCAGCCCCAGACGGGTGAGTAGGGCGGCGGCACGCTCATTGCGTTTGGCGGCGCTCACCCCAGCATAGATGGCGGGCACGGCGACATTGCCGAGGGCGCTGTGATCGCCGAGCAGGTGATAGCGCTGAAAGATAAAGCCGAAGTTGAGGCGACGCAGCTCGGCCAGTTCGTCGGGTTCGAGCAGGCGAGTCTCCTGACCTTTGACCTGATAGCTGCCGCTGCTTGGCCGATCCAGACAGCCGAGGATGTTCATCAGGGTGGATTTGCCCGAGCCGGACTGCCCCATGATCGCGACCATCTCACCAGCATGGATGGACAGGTTGATGTCATCCAGTACGCGGACCACGCCTTCACCGGCGGGAAACTCGCGTGTCAGTCCGCTGACTTTGATCAGGGGCAGTGCGGCGTTCGGGGGCGTGCTGGATGATGAGGTCATGGTTACATCATCGGCGGGTGTTTTTTCGGGTCGGTGGAGTTCACTTTGGCGTCGCCCGTACCAATGATCACTTTCTCACCCACCTTCAGCCCTGACAGGACTTGGGCGCTGATGCGGTTGTTGAGGCCGACTTTGATGCTGCGCGCGCTGGCTTTGCCCTCCGCATCGACCACGCGCACGGTCTGATTGCCGTCTTTATCGGCTTTGCCCGTCAGTGCGGCAGCAGGGATTTGCAGGGTGTTTTTGGCATTGGCCAGGATGATATAGACCTGCGCGGTCATGTCGATGCGCAGCTCCCCGTCAGGGTTGGGCACGTCAAACAGGCCGATATAGTAGACCGCTGTGGTGGTGGTCGTCGTTGTGGTCGTACTGTCTTTGGCGATGGATTCCGGTGCAGGCTCGATGCTGCGCAGCGTGGCATAGTAGCGTTTGTCGGGATTGCCGAGGATGGTGAAATACACGGTCTGACCGGATTTGACCTTGACCACGTCGGCTTCGGAGATTTGCGCGCGGACGGTCAGCGTGTCGAGCTTGGCGAGTTTGATGATGGTCGGCGCGGTCTGGTTGGCGTTGACCGTCTGGCCTTGCTCGGTCACGATGGCGACCACCGTGCCGTCCATCGGCGCGGTGATGCGGGTATAGCCGAGGTATTCCTGCGCATTGCTGACTTGCAGTTGGGCTTGCTGGATTTGCGCGTCGCTGGCCGCCACATTGGCGGCAGAGACTTTGAGGGTGGCCTCGGCAGTGTCGGCGTCGGTTTTCGACACGGCGTGGTCTTTAAGCAATGCGCGCATTCGTACGGCTTGCGCTTGTGCCAGCTCTAGATTGGCAGCATTAACGCGCTTTTGCGCCTGCAGGTTGGCGACGGCGGCTTGGTTGTTTTTCAGCGTGATTTCTTGGGTGATCGGGTCGATCTGGGCGATGAGCTGGCCTTTTTTGATCGGATCGCCGAGTTTGACATCGAGCGATTTGACCTGTCCCGACACCTGCGCACCGACACTCACCTGTTGCAGGGCTTGCAATGTGCCGGAGGCCAGTACGCTGTCTTCCAGATCGCCTTGGGTCACCGCTGCGGTCAGGTAGTTGGTCGTGGGCGCTTTGGGTTTGAGGACGTACCACGCCAAGGCAAGGGCGGCGAGGATAATCAGCGCAGTGATGACGAACCGAGAGCGTGAGCGGGGTGGCATAGGGTGGGGGCTCGATAGGAAAGAATTAGTCAGGATGCCTGCAGGGGGCAGCATCATCCCAAGATCATAGCGAATTTGGCGCGGCCGTGCTGATGCAGAATGCTGCTTTAAACCATTTGACTACAAAAGCTTACGACCGACTAGCGTGGCGTGCATAAAAAAGCGCAGCGCCCCTTAGGAACGCTACGCTGATGAGGTCAGAGCCTAGGCAGTGCAGTCTTTACAACTAGCCCTTAAACGCAGGCAGCAAATGCCCCAGTCGCTTGCCCATTTCTGCCCCTAACGCTTGTAAGCCGGTAAACGGACGCACCATGACTTCAAAATCAGTGATTTTTCCATCCTCATCAAAACGGATCATGTCGATGCCTTTGATCTTTTTGTCACCGATGGTGGCGCTAAATTCCAGTACCACATTGAGACCATCGGTGTCGGCAAACTCGCGGTGGTAAGTAAAGTTTTCAAACACTTGGATCACGGTGCCGAGCACCAGCAGCAGCGCTGGCGCAGGGCCATAGGGCGTATGACCCATCGGCGAGCGAAACACCGCATCGGGGTGGACGATCTCGGGCAGACGCGCAAGGTCTTTCTTGGCGACGCCTTCATGCCACAGTGCCAGAGACGCGGCGACTGCGGGTTGCAGTGGAAGTGCGGTACTCATATCAATATCCTTATTAAACGGTAGCGGCGAGGCGTACGCCTTGGTTGATGGCGCGTTTGGCATCCAGCTCGGCAGCGACATCCGCACCACCGATCAGGTGTACGGTGAGGCCTGCGGCAACCAGCTCGGCCTACAGCTCGCGCTGTGGGTCTTGACCGGCGCAGACCACGATATGGTCGACGTCGAGCACTTGTTTGTGCTCACCGATGCTGATGTGCAGACCGTCGTCGTCGATACGGTCGTAGTTGACTGACGGGATCATCTGTACGTTGCGGTTCTTCAGGCCGGTACGGTGAATCCAGCCGGTGGTCTTGCCGAGGCCTTCGCCGACTTTAGAGGTCTTGCGCTGCAGCAGGAACACGTCACGCGGTGACGCTTCGACCTCGGGACGCATGATGCCGCCTGCCTGCGCGAAGCTCTGGTCGATGCCCCATTCGCGGTTAAATTTCTCAGGGTCTAAACTGCCGCTGGTGCCGGCATGGGTCAGGTATTCCGATACGTCAAAGCCGATCCCGCCCGCGCCGATCACCGCGACACGTTTGCCGACTGGGGCTTTATCGCGCAGTACATCGAGGTAGTTCAGCGTCTTGGCGTGGTCGATGCCGTCGATGGCAGGCTGACGCGGCACGATACCGGTGGCGAGCACGATTTCGTCAAAGCCGCCGTCTTGCAGGTCTTTGGCGCTAACACGCGTGTTGAGACGCAGGTCGACATTGTGGATTTCGAGCTGTTTGCCGAAATAACGAATGGTTTCAAAAAACTCTTCTTTACCCGGTACTTGCTTGGCGATATTAAACTGACCGCCGATCTCCGAACTTGCTTCAAACAGGGTGACGCTATGACCACGACCCGCTGCGGTGACGGCAAAGCTTAAGCCCGCAGGGCCGGCACCGACCACGGCGATGTGTTTTTTGACCTCAGTCGGTTTGATGATGATCTCGGTCTCATGGCAGGCGCGCGGATTGACCAGACAGGAGGTGATACGCAACGAAAAGGTATGGTCGAGGCAGGCTTGGTTACAGCCGATACAGGTGTTGATTTCATCGCTGCGATTGGTCGCGGCTTTGTTGACGAACTCCGGATCGGCGAGGAACGGACGTGCCATCGACACCATATCGGCATGGCCGTTGGCCAGTACGCTTTCGGCGACTTCAGGGGTGTTGATGCGGTTGGTGGTGATCAGCGGGATCGACACCTGACCCATCATGCGCTGGGTGACCCAAGTAAACGCGGCGCGCGGTACCTTGGTGGCGATGGTCGGGATACGCGCCTCATGCCAGCCGATACCGGTGTTGATGATGGTTGCACCGGCGGCTTCGATGGCTTTGGCAAGCATGACGGTTTCTTCAAAGGTCGAGCTGTCGTCGACCAGATCGAGCATCGACAGGCGATAGATGATGATGAAGTTCGGGCCGACCTTCTCGCGCACGCGGCGCACGATCTCGACCGGAAAGCGCATGCGTTTTTCATAGCTGCCGCCCCAGTCGTCGGTGCGTTGGTTGGTGCGTGCGGTGATGAACTGGTTGATCAGGTAGCCTTCCGAGCCCATGATCTCGACGCCGTCATAGCCGGCTTGCTGAGCCAGGACCGCGCAGTTGGCGTAGTCTTCGATGGTCTGTACCACTTGATCGTGGGTCAGCGGGTGCGGCATAAAGGGATGGATCGGTGACTTGACCGCACTTGGTGCGACCTGTGAGTCCTGATACGAGTAGCGACCACAGTGCAGGATCTGCATGGCGATCTTACCGCCCGCCGCATGCACAGCCTTGGTGATCGGGCGATGGTGCGCCACTTCGTCCTGATTGGTCAGCTTGGAGCCGCCGCCAAACACCAGACCGTCGTCGTTGGGCGAGATACCTCCGGTCACGATCAGGCCGACACCGCCGCGTGCGCGCTCGGCGTAAAACTCTGCCATACGGGCAAAACCATTCGGCGCTTCTTCAAGCCCGACGTGCATCGAGCCCATCAGGACGCGGTTTTTAAGCGTGGTAAAGCCCAGATCAAGCGGGGCGAGGAGGTGTGGATATAGCGTGGCTGTGGTGGTCATGGCGAGCTCTTTATGCAACTGGTTGCACAGTTATACAGCCGTTATTTATTTTATGCAACTGGTTGCATAATGACGCGTCAGTCATTCATGCTATATTTGCCAAAATCTCTTTAATGCTGCTTTATTTGTCAAAGGCGTACTCATGTCGTTACAACATGCCTTGCTCACCTCGCTACTGGAAAACGCCAGCTCGGGGCTGGATTTGGCCAATCGCTTCTCACGCTCGATCGGAAATTTCTGGCAGGCGACCCATCAGCAGATCTATCGCGAGCTGGCGCGCATGGAGGCGGCAGGCTGGGTGGTCTCGATGCCCGCTGAGACCGGACGCGGGCGTAAACGCGCCTATCAGGCGACAGAGGCGGGACGTGTGGAGCTGCGTCGCTGGATCAACGAGCAAGCCGACCCCAAGCCGCTGCGTGATGAGATGATGGTGCGGCTGCGTGCCGAGGCGGCATTGGGCAGTTCAGATTTATTGCCCGAGCTGGCACGGCATTTGGCCTTTCATCAGGCCAAGCTCGACCAGTACACCGGCATCGAACAGCGCCATTTCAGCCATGACGGGATGAGCCGTGCCGAGCAGATTCATCATCTGGTGCTGCGCGCGGGCATCATGAACGAGCAGTTTTATATCGACATCGCCCGTCAGGCGCAGGCCATCTTGGCGCAGCCGATAGATCCGTCTGAGCACCGCTCTACTGATCGGTAACCAGACCGTCACATCCCTTAATAAAAAATAACAACCCATGTATAGGTCGTGGGTTGAGGCTGGGCGCTGTGCGTGTTATTCATACTTTTCGATAAAAATGCCCGTGATGGGGCGTCAGATCCCGGCGTATAAACGCGTCAAGGGTCGGGTGTATTGCTCGAGAGAGCCTGCCCCGTGACGAAGGAATAACAACATGAGCGCAAAGACAAATGCAGTGCTGGGCGGTGCCGTGATTCTGTTGATCGCGATGGGGGGCGGGATATTGGCCGGCTGGTGGTTCTTTCAGCATGGCAGCGCCCAGTTGTTGATCAGCAATCAAAAAGCCACCGTGGTGGTGCCGGGTGCGCTCAATGTCAGTGCCGATGTGCTGAACGACCTCGCTGTCGAGCTGTCGGGCAATCTGAAGACCACCGTGCCCATCGACCAAAACGTCACCGTACCGATCAAAGACACCCTGCACGTCATGGCCACACTCGACCATGATGTACCGATCAAGATGAACGTGCCGTTGCACGACACGATCCCGGTCGATCAGATCGTTCATGTCGAAGCCAAAGTCGCGGTGCTGATCATGGGGCGTACCTTGACACTACCTATCCGTGGCGATGTACCGATCAAGGCCTCGGTGCCGGTGCATATGACTATCCCGGTCGACCAGATGGTGCATATGAAATTTACCGCCCCCGCCGAGGTCAAACTGACCCAAGCGCTAACCGTGCCGCTCAAAGCCAATATCGCCACCACCATCCCGCTACAAAGTAAGATGAATGTGCCGGTCAAGTCGGTGCTACAGGCCAGCGTGCGTATCCCCGAACCGGTCGAGGCCATCGTGACCCACGCCGATCTGAAGCTACCGCTGCGCACGCTGGGGCTGCATATGCGTGAGCAGCAGGATGAGCAGGCCACCGCACCCGCCACTGCGAGTGCCCAGCCATGATCAAACAGGTGGTGGTGACCGGATGGGTGATGATTTTGCTGGCGGTCTTGGGCGGCTTTCTCGGCTTTATGCTGTATGCCCAGTTCGTCCTGCGCCTGACCATCCATGATCAGCCTGCCGAGGTGGTCTTACCGCCGACGGTGACCACCATCGCCACCGCCAGCAATAAGGTCGATCTACAGCTCAATGGCCGGATCGACGCGCAAGTTCCGCTCAAACAAACGCTCAATATCCCATTGATCGGTGACTATCACGCCGACCTCAAGCTCGACACGTATGTGCCGCTTAAGTTTGAAATCAAGTATCAGGGTGAGGTGCCAGTCAAAGCGGCGATTGATATCGTGGGGACGACCGAGCTGGTGACGCAGAAGCATTGGTACCTCCCGACGTTTCCGCTCAAGGTGCATGTGCCGCTGGATTTTATGCTGCCGGTCAATATGACCGTGCCGGTCGATACCAAGCTGCATCTGGTCTATAACGGCCCGATGGTGGCGCGCTTTAATCAAACCGTGCATGCGCCGGTCAATACCGTGCTCAAGACCCATATCATGGTCAATCGCGAGATTACCACGCCGATCTTGGCCAGCTTTGGCCTGCGCCTGCATAGTCCGACCACGCCGGTGCCAGTCATCATCAAAGACTCCGACATCAAAGTCTCGCTGTCCAGCCTCAGGCTACATACGGCCGCGTCCTAAGGCTTGGCTTGTTTGATCAGCCAGTTGCGCGATTTATCAAACAGCACCGGTGCTGCGCCGACCACGGGGATATAGTCTGGATAGGGCAGGTACTTGGCCAGTTTGAGCAACAGTGGCGGATTGTCGCCCAGTTTGCTGGCCGTGGTCAGGCCGACCAAGGTGTATTGTGCATTGACGGCTTTGAGCACATAGCGCCCCTGCATAAACTGCACATCCCCCCCCGTGGCATAGAAGCGTGTGCTGTATTCCGACTCGGGCTTGTAGTTCAGCTTGAGATGCATCGGGATCGACAGTACGCCCAGACCCAGTCCAATCTTGATGTCGTTTTGCAGGCTGCCATTGGGCAGGGGTTCGCTGGTCACCTTGCGCACTTGGCGATAGATCTCGGGGTAGTTGACTGGGGTCGCAAAGGCCGCTTTGCTTTGCTCCACGCTGACGGGCATCATGCCGTAGCTGGTGGCAAAGCTGAGTTTTTCACTGCGGCCAGCGACGTTATACCAGACCGGACGATGGCTAAACTGCACCACGCCGCCTTGTTGCAACAGCTTGAGTACCTTGGCCTCCTGCCGTTCGTTTAAGGCAAAGTCGGGCGCGATATAGTAGGGCGTTGCGACCGGGCTGGTCGGATCTGGGTTAAAGCGCAGACGTAAGGACTCCAGCACAAAACCTTCCAGCCCGGTCGGGATACCGAGTTTGGCCTCGGGCAGCGCGCGCAGTACGGTGTTGACCAGAAACCCCTTGGGTCGATCCAGATCGCCCCATTGGGTCAGTGTTACCAATGTCTTGCCGTTTTTCAGGCCGTACCATTCAAACTTGGCCGAGCCATACTGGATCGGGGAGTCGAGCACGAGGGTCGAGATGCTCTGCGGCGTGCGGTCATGCTGCAGTACCACGTCTTCGTCAAAGGTCAGTAGCGGGACGGGAATCTTGATCAGAATATGGTAGCGCACCACACTGCGGGTCACCTCACCGTGCTGGTCCTGCGCTTCGACCTTGGCCGCCGTCAGCTTGGGATACAGTTTGGGGTAGCCCGCATAGTCAGACAGCACGCTGGCCACCTGCTCGGGGCTGGCGTTGACCACCAGCGCGCCGGAGACATACTGCACATTGCGGTAGGTTTTGGGACCTTGGCTATAGGGCAGGGTCACGCTTTGTTTGGGCTGCGGATAGACCAGCATGGTGTCACCCGCCAGCTCAGCCACACTTTCCGCACTGCCGTCAAAGGGCTGTAATGCCGACGGCGTCGGGTCGACCCAGGTCAGCGGCTGCGGGGCGCTTGCCGCGTGGGCATCCAGCCACACCAGCATGAGACATGCAAGTATGGTTTGTCTCATGGCGGACAAGGTCTGGTGAGGGGCGGCAGATCGCGGCATGGGGCATCTCGGGTCGGTGAGCGGGATAATCGGCATCATACGGGGTATGCGCGCCCGCAGCAAAGCCAGCACGCCGAGCGGTCACACTCTGTAGACCACAGCGCCGATTAGTCGGAGCGCTCGGCCAACCATTCGACGGTTTTCGTCCACAGGGTGTCCGGCGCTTTGCTGCCGGAGACGATGCCCATATGGCCGCCGGGCGCCATGACGAATTCTTTATCAATACTCGAGACCAGATCCAGTAGTGGGCGCACGGCGTCGGCGGTCACGATGGTATCTTGGCTTCCGCCAAAGACCAGCAGGCTGCTGTCGATGTCCGATAGCTTCGCGACCTGATCATCAAAGTTCAGGATACCGGTCGACATCTCATTGTCGATCCAAAAACGCAAAATCAGATCGCGCATCACGCCGCCCGGATAGGCCAGCATATGGTCGATAAAGGCACCGGCGGTGGCATGGTTGATCACATAGTCACGGTCATGCAGCTTGGTCAGTAGCTGCCAGTAGCCAGCCAGATTGCCGATTGGGTCGGTGAGTTTAAAGCCCAAGGTATTGCTGATGCCCGGCACATGAAACCAGCGACGCGGTAGACGGCGCAGGCGAAACGAGGTGTGCTTGCGCACCAAGACGCTCTGACGCTGGATGAACTGATACACCTTGCCCACCGCACCGGATTTATGGGTGTCGATCGGGCTGCCCAAGATGACGATATTGCGGATGTCGTGGTCTTTAGCCAGTGCCACATAGCATAGCGCAAACACGCCGCCCAGACTCCAGCCATGCAGCGAGAGCTGTTGCTGACCGCTATGGCTGCGCACCTCGGCCAGAAACTCCGGCAGGAAGCCCTGCACATAGCTGCCCAGATCGAGGCGGGTATGGCGCATGTCCGGTTCACCCCAGTCGACCATATAGACCTGAAAGCCTTGCCCGATCAGGTAGCTGACCAGACTGCGCTCGGGGAAGAGATCGTAGATCAGGGTGTTGGCGGCCAGCGGCGGAATGATGACCAACGGCACACGATGGGCAGCGACCCCGGCTGCGGGCGCATAGTGGCGCAGCGTGACCAAGTCATTGCGATGGATGACGGTAAACGGTGTCTTGCCCGCCTGAGCAATCTCATGGCTGCGAAACAGGCGGTCGGTGGCGTTTTGCCAGATATGGCGGCTGCGGGTGGTGAGTGAGCGGGGTGGTTTCATCTGCGACATGGAAAACCTATAGGCATGCAAGCTGTGCGTAAGTACGGGCGATGTCGCCCGAAAAAGACAAGTGGCGCGCAGCCTGCCACAAATTGGCGCGCCTGTCTTTGGCCGCTTTGTCTGTGGTGGCCAGAATTGAGCCAATCCAGCCATGGCCATGCCCTGTCTAAATCTGAAATAACGTGTACTATTGGCCTTTAGGCTGCGGCGCTAAGCTGCTGCGGGCATTTGAATTCTAGCGAGACCACTGGCTATGGCCATCAAGAATAACGCGCGGGCGCTGATCATGGATTTGCTCTACGCCTCGCCCGATACCGCCATTACCACGCGGCAGTTTATGCTGGCGGCAGGGCTGTTTGCCATCAGTGAAAACAGCATGCGCGTTGCGCTGACTCGTCTGGCCAGCGATGGACAGATCGAGCCGCTGGCACGCGGCGTCTACCGGCTGACGGCACAGGCCAAGGCGATCTCCGAGCCGGTCGCCCCGCGTGGGCAGGGCGCACGGGGGGCGACCGGCGCGGAGATCGCCTTGGCCTGTGCCGTCAGCCGGTAAACACCGCGTGCCAGCGGCGCGATCTGTCCATCGCTGGCCAGACGAGTCAGCGCAAC